>NZ_JBJHPC010000042.1:0-23912 GCF_045257485.1 Streptomyces sp. YS-3
GGAGGGGGGCGCGCCGAGCGGGCCGCGCCCCAGATGGCCGTCGGCGAGCAGGGCGTCGTGGCCGCGCGCGGCGCCCGGAAGGTACGAGCGCAGCCCTCCGCCGCCGCGCAGCACCTGCATCGCCTGGTCGGCGGCGCGCAGCCGGGCGGCGACACTGGCGCGGCGCTCCGTCTGGTAGCTGTCGAGCAGTACTTCGGAGGCGCCGTGGTGCCAGGCCTGCGCCAGCTTCCAGGCCAGGTTGGAGACGTCCCGCAGCCCCTCGTCCAGGCCCTGGATGCCCACGGCGCCCAGCAGATGGGCGGCGTCCCCGGCGAGGAAGGCGCGGCGCACCCGCCAGCGCCGGGCGAGGCGGTGGTGCAGCGTGTACACGCCGGTGTCCAGGAGCTCGTACGGGGGAGTCGTGCCGCACCACCCGGCCAGCGTGTCGCGCAGCCGGCCCGTCAGTGCGTCCGGGGTGACGAGTTCGGCGCGGTCGGGCAGCAGCCAGTCGATGCGCCACGCCCCCTCGGGCAGCGGACGGGCCGTCACCTCCTCGCCGGCCGAGCGCCACGGCGGCATCCGGTGCAGCAAGGCCTCGCCGGGCCAGGGGAGTTCGGTGCGCAGGGCCACCACGGCCTGGCGCTCCACCGCCGTACGCCCGGCGAAACGGACGTCGAGGAGTTTGCGCACGGTGGAGCGCGCGCCGTCGCAGCCCACCAGATAGCTGCCGCGCAACCAGGTGGCGTCCGGGCCGGTGGTGTGGGCGGCGACGCCCTCGTCGTCCTGCTCCAGGGCGTCCAGACGGCCTCCGGGCGCCAGCCGGACGAGCCGGGAGACGGCCGCCGCGTCCCGCAGGGCGCGGGTGAGGACGTGCTGGGGCAGATGGACCGGCGAGGGGCCGCCGTCGAGGTCGTCGCCGAAGGAGACCTGGCGTTGCAGGGTGGCGCGCCGCATGCCCCGCCAGCCCGTCCAGCGGGCCCCCTCGTCGCGTACCGCGGCGCAGCCCAGCCGTTCCACGAAGGCGGCCGTGTCGGGCCGCAGGACGGCCGTACGGACCGGTCGGGGCTCCTCGCCGCCCGTCTGCTCGTCCAGGACGACGGAGGGAACCTGCTGGGCGGCGAGGGAGAGGGCGAGCGCGAGTCCGACCGGCCCGGCGCCGACGACGATCACCGGGTCCACGGCGTGGCTCCCTGGGCCCGGCGGGACGGCTGGCAGGTGGCGCTGAGGACCCGGTGCACGATCACAGAACGTATGCAACCCACTGCGGGTGCTTGCGTCAAGTGACGGAGGCAGTGGCGGGAGCGCCACTGCCTCACGCGCCGTCAGTTCTTCGTATCGTCACGCCGGTCGGTCGCCTTGCCGCCGGTTCCCACGACCGCGCCGACCGGATCGGCGGCGGCCAGCGGGGCGGCTGCCCCGGCGACGGTGATGCCGGTCTTCGCGCGCCGGCCGCGCCGCTCGATCCAGGTGGCGAGCCCCGAGAGCGCCAGACACATCGCCACGTAGATGGCGCCGATGACGACGATCGTCGACACGTACGGGTACTGGCCGTTGACCTGCGTGTTGCTCGCGATCAGACGGGCCGTCTGGAGCAGTTCGGGGTAGAGGATGATGAAGCCGAGCGAGGTGTCCTTCAGGGTCACCACCAGCTGGCTGATGATCGTCGGCAGCATCGCCCGGACCGCCTGCGGCATGAGCACGCTGGTCATGACCTGGGTCTTGCTCATGCCGAGGGCGTACGCCGCCTCGCGCTGGCCCCTGGGCACGGAGTTGACGCCCGCGCGCAGCACCTCGGCCTGGACGCAGCCGTTGTAGATCGACAGGCCGAGCGCCAGCGCCCACATCGAGTAGTCGGTGAGGAATCCGACCCAGACGGCGTAGATGGTGATCAGCAGCGGGATGGACCGGAACAGCTCGACGAAGCCGGTCGCGGCCCAGCGGACCGGCTTGTGGTCGGAGAGGCGGGCGACCGCCAGGAGGACGCCGAGGACCAGCGAGCCGACCGCCGCGAGGCCGAAGGCCTTCAAGGTGGCGACGACGCCGTCGGCGATGTTCTGCCGGATGCCCGAGTAGTTGAAGATGTCCCACATCTCGGGGGCGAGATGGCCCTTGTCCGACAGCCGCACGATGCTCAGGGCGAGCAGCGCGAGGATGGCGAGGGAGCCGAGGACGGCGTAGATCCGGTTGCGTACGACGGCCTTGGGGCCCGGGGCGTCGTAGAGAACGCTGGCGCTCATCGGGCGACCTCCATACGGCTCTCCAGCAGGCGGAAGACACCGCTGATGAAGAAGGTGACGACCAGGTAGCCCAGGGCGACCCAGACGAAGACGGGGACGATGTCGTAGCCCTGGTCGCTCATCAGCTTCTGCCAGCCGAAGAGCTCCGTGACGCTGAAGGCGCCGGCGATCGCCGAGTTCTTGGTGAGCGCGATGAAGATCGAGCTCAGCGGCGGGATGACGGTCCGGGTGGCCTGCGGCAGCACGATCAGGCGGAGGGTCTGCGTGAAGGACATCCCGATCGAGCGGGCGGCCTCGGCCTGGCCCAGCGGGACGGTGTTGATGCCGGACCTGATCGTCTCGCAGACGAAGGAGGCGGTGTAGAAACCCAGGGCGAGCGAGCCCAGCAGGAAGGGGCTCATCCCCGGGAAGAAGATCTCCGGGACGACGAAGAAGAAGACGAGGAACAGCAGGGTCAGCGGGGTGTTGCGCAGCAGCGTCACCCAGGCGGTGCCGAAGAAGCGCAGCGGCGGCACCGGCGAGACCCGGAATCCGGCCAGCAGCAGCCCGAGGACCAGGGCGATGACCGAACTGACGGCGGTGATCTCCACGGTTCCTATGAAGCCGTCACGGAATTCCGAGAAGTTGTCGAGCAGTACGTTCATGAGGTCTCCGCGTCGGCGGGCGGCTGGCGGGCAGGGCCGGGAGCGCCCTCCACGCGTGCGTGGAGGGCGGCTCTGCCGGCCGGGTCGGCGGCGGCGCGGTCAACCGCGCCGACTCGGTGCCACCCGGACGGGTGGCACCGGATCAGTAGCGCTGGACGGCCGGCGGGTCGACGTAGCCGGCGCCGGACAGGCCGAGCGTCGCCGCGTAGATCTTCTTGTAGGTGCCGTCCTTGACGTGCTTCTCGATCGCGTCGTTGACGAAGTCGCGCAGCGCCTTGTCGTCCTTGTTCATGCCGACGCCGTACGGCTCCTGGGTGAAGGGGTGGCCGGTCACCTTGAGCTTGCCGGAGTTGGCGGCGGCGTAGCCCTTGAGGATCGAGTCGTCGGTGGTGACCGCGTCGACCTGCTTGGTCAGCAGCTGCTGGACGCAGTCCGAGTACTTGGCGAGCTCGACGACCTTCGCGCCGTACTCCGGCTTCTTGATCTCCTGGAGCGGGGTGGAGCCGACGATCGAGCAGACCTTCTTGCCCTTGACCGTGGTCTTGTCGGTGATGGCCGTCTCGTCCTTGCGGACCAGGAGGTCGGCGCCGGCCTTGTAGTACGGGCCCGCGAAGCCGACCAGCTTCTTGCGCTTGTCGTTGATCGTGTAGGTGCCCACGTAGTAGTCGACCTGGCCCTTGGAGATCGCGGTCTCCCGGACGCCGGAGTCGACCGTCTTCCACTCGATCTGGTCCTTGCCGAAGCCCAGGTCGGCGGCGATCATCCGGGCGAGCTCGATGTCGAAGCCGGAGCGCTCGTTGGTCGACTGGTCCTGGAAGCCCAGGTACGGCTGGTCGGCCTTGGCACCGATGATCAGCTTGCCGCGCGCCTTGGCGGCCTTGAACGTCGGGGAGTCGAGGGCGACGTCCTTGGCGACGGTGTACGTGGGCAGCTGCGGGGCGCCGGACTGGCCGGGCTTGGCGGCCTGCTTGTCGCCCGCGGAACCCGACTTGCCGCCGCAGGCGGTCGCGGTCAGCGCGAGTACAGCGATCGCCGCGAGGGCGGCGGACTGGCGGAGCTTCATGTGAACATCCCTCGTATCGCTTGAATCACTCAGATGTGGGGGCCGTCGGCCCGTCGGGGGAGAGCGGCGCCGTGGCGGGCGCTCCGGGTCCTCGGCGGCCTCAGTGGTGAAGGATCTTGGACAGGAAGTCCTTGGCCCGGTCGCTGCGCGGGTTGCTGAAGAACTGGTCGGGCGTGGCCTCTTCGACGATCCTGCCGTCGGCCATGAAGACGACGCGGTTGGCCGCGGAGCGGGCGAAGCCCATCTCGTGGGTGACGACGACCATCGTCATGCCGTCGCGCGCCAGCTGCTGCATGACCTCCAGGACCTCGTTGATCATCTCGGGGTCTAGCGCGGAGGTGGGCTCGTCGAAGAGCATGACCTTCGGGTCCATCGCCAGCGCGCGCGCGATGGCCACACGCTGCTGCTGTCCGCCGGACAGCTGCGCCGGGTACTTGTCGGCCTGGGTGCCCACGCCGACCCGGTCGAGCAGGGCGCGGCCCTTCTCCTCGGCCTGCTTCTTCTCCGTCCCGCGGACCTTGGTCTGGCCCAGCATGACGTTCTCCAGCACGGTCTTGTGCGCGAAGAGGTTGAACGACTGGAAGACCATGCCGACGTCGGCGCGGAGCCGGGCCAGTTCGCGGCCCTCCTGCGGCAGCGGCTTCCCGTCGATCGTGATCGCTCCGGAGTCGATGGTCTCCAGGCGGTTGATGGTGCGGCACAGCGTGGACTTGCCGGACCCCGACGGTCCGATCACGACCACGACCTCGCCGCGCGCGATCGTCAGGTCGATGTCCTGGAGCACGTGCAGCGCGCCGAAGTGCTTGTTGACGCCGCTCAGCACGACCAGGTCGCCCGACGCGGGTGCCGCGTCCTCGGCGTCCTTGGCCACTGATACTCCGCTCATCGGCTTCCAGCTCCGCTCTTCCTCGGTTGGGGAGGAACGTAGTGCGCCGTTGCGACCAGCGTCATTACATCTGAGCGAGAATTGAGCATCACGATCCGGTAGCGGGGTGGCACTCTCCGTGAAGGGGGCGCACGGCGCAATACCGGCTCCGTAACGGATGCCGCGCTCCGGTGGGTGTCCCCTTGACGCACCCCCGTGGCATGGGCGTGGATGCGGGAGTACATGCCTGGCGACGACTACGGAGGGGGGACGATGAGACTGCTGCTCGTCGAGGACGACGACCATGTGGCCGCGGCCCTGTCCGCCGTGCTCGCCAGGCACGGCTTCGCCGTCGTGCACGCGCGCAACGGCGAGGAGGCGCTGCGGGCGCTGCTGCCCGACGACCGCGCCCCCAAGGAGCCCTTCGCCGTCGTCCTGCTCGACCTCGGTCTGCCCGACCAGGACGGCTACGAGGTCTGCGGCAAGATCCGCAAGCGCACCGCCACGCCGGTGATCATGGTCACCGCGCGCGCGGACGTACGCTCGCGCATCCACGGCCTCAACCTCGGCGCGGACGACTACGTGGTCAAGCCCTACGACACCGGCGAGCTGCTGGCGCGCATCCACGCCGTCAGCCGCCGCACCACCGCCGGCGAGGACAGCGGTGCGATCCCCGCGGTCGCCCTGCGGCTCGGCCCCGTGGAGATCGAACTGCCCACCCGGCGCGTCAGCGTCGACGGCGAGAGCGTCCAGCTCACCCGCAAGGAGTTCGACCTCCTCGCGCTCCTCGCCCAGCGGCCCGGAGTCGTCTTCCGGCGCGAGCAGATCATCAGCGAGGTGTGGCGCACCAGTTGGGAGGGCACGGGGCGCACCCTCGAAGTGCACGTCGCCTCGCTGCGCTCCAAGCTGCGGATGCCGGCCCTGATCGAGACCGTGCGCGGCGTCGGGTACCGGCTCGTCGCCCCGGCCGCGGCATAAGGCCCGACACCCCAGGTGCGTACGCGACTCCTGCCCCTGCTGATCTCCCTGCTCGCCCTCGTCCTGATGGCGCTGGGCTTCCCGCTCGCGATGAGCGTGGCCTCCGCCCAGCAGCAGAAGGTCGTCGTCGACCGGATCGACGACACCGCGCGCTTCGCCGCGCTCGCCCAGTTCGTCACCGTCGCCGACGACAAGGACACCAGCAGCAAGGAGCGCCTGGCCACCCTGGAGGAGGAACTCGACCGCTACCACGAGCTGTACGGGATCCGCGCGGGCGTCTTCTTCCGCAACGGCAGCGCCATGGCCAGCGCCCCCCGGGGCTGGGGCGTGCCGGACGACAGCAAGGGCGGCGACGCCTTCCAGGAGGCGCTGGCGGGCCGCCGCAGCCACGATCCGCCCCAGGTCTGGCCCTGGCAGCGCGGACGGCTCGTGGTGGCCTCCCCGGTGGTGCGCGAGGGCGATGTGATCGCCGTGGTGGTCACCGACTCGCCCACCGGGCACATGCGCTCGGCGGTGCTGCGCGGCTGGCTGCTGATCGCGGCCGGGGAGGTGGCCGCGATGCTGCTCGCGGTCGGCGCGGCCTTCCGGCTCACCGGCTGGGTGCTGCGGCCCGTACGCGTTCTGGACGCGGCCACCCACGACATCGCGACCGGGCGTATGAAGTCACGCGTCGCGGTCGCCGGCGGCCCCCCGGAACTCAGAAGGCTGGCCCGGTCGTTCAACGAGATGGCGGACAACGTTGAGGACGTGCTGGAGCAGCAGCGCGCCTTCGTCGCCGACGCCTCCCACCAGTTGCGCAACCCGCTCTCCGCCCTGCTGCTGCGCATCGAGCTCCTCGCCCTCGAACTGCCCGAGGGGAACGAGGAGATCGCCTCGGTGCGCGCCGAGGGCAAGCGCCTGGCCCAGGTGCTCGACGACCTGCTGGGCCTGGCGCTGGCCGAGCACGCCGAGGCGGACCTGCGGCTCACCGACATCGGCGCCCTGGCGGGCGAGCGGGTGGAGGCCTGGCGTCCGCTCGCCGAGGACAAGGGCGTGCGGCTCACCGAGCGGCGGGCCGCCGTCACCGCCTGGGCGGACCCGGTGGCGCTCTCCAGCGCCCTGGACGCCGTCATCGACAACGCGTTGAAGTTCACCCCTGAGGGTGAGGAGGTCACGGTCGCCGTCGCCGCCGACGGCGACCAATCGAAGATCACGGTGACCGACCGCGGCCCCGGCCTGACCGACGACGAGCTGAGCCGGATCGGGGACCGCTTCTGGCGCTCGGGCCGGCACCAGAACGTCAGGGGATCGGGCCTCGGCCTGTCCATCTCGCGGACCCTGCTGGCGGCGGGCGGCGGCACCATCACCTACGCGCACCACGCCCCCCACGGCCTGCGGGTGACACTCAGGGTGCCGCGCACCTCACCGACGGGCTGAGGAAGCGCGGCCCCGGCGCCCGGTTCCGTCCGGGCTCGGCCCCCGTCCGGGCCTGGACTCCGTCCGTCCGGGCCCGGCCCCGTTCAGGGCTTGGTCGACAGGTAGTAGCGCCGGGCGCCGTCGTGCAGCGGCAGCGGCTCCGTGTAGATCGCGGTGCGCAGGTCCACCAGCTGCGCCGCGTGCACCTCGCGCCCGATGGCGTCCCGGCTGCGGATCACCGTATGGGTGAACTCCTCGGTCAGGCCCCGGTCCGTGCGGTCCGTGGTGACCAGCAGGTTCGCCACCGCGATGGTCGGTACTGCGACACCTCGCTGCGCCTGCGGATACGCGTCGGCCGGCATGGTCGCCGCCCGGTAGAAGCCGGTCAGACCGTCCGCCGCGTGCAGCGCGGTGACCAGGTCGCCCAGCGGTACCAGGCGGATCTGGTCCTGCTCGGACAGCCGCAGCACCGCGGTGGTGGGCAGGCCGCCCGACCAGAAGAACGCGTCGATCTTCCCCGTCCGCAGCAGCTCCGGCATGGTGTCGATGCCCGCCGAAACCGGGGTGATGTCATGCGCCGGATCCAGCTTGGCGGCGGTCATGAGCCGCTCCGCGAGCAGCCGCACGCCCGACCCCGGCTGTCCTATGCCGACGCGCTTGGAGCGCAGGTCGGCCGTGCTGCGCACCGGGGAGTCGCGGGGCACCACGAGCTGGACGTAGTCGTCGTAGAGACGGGCGCAGCCGCGCAGCCGGTCGGCCCCGGTGGAGCCGTCGCGGAGGTACTTGGCCACCGCGTCGGCGGTGGCGATGGTGAAGTCCGCCTCGCCGGTGGCCACCCGCCTGAGGTTCTGCTGCGAGCCCTCGCTGGTCTGGAGCCGGACGTCCACCTCGGGCAGGTCGTCGGCGAGCGCCCGCTCCAGCAGTTCGCCGTACCGCTGGTACACCCCGGTCCGTACACCGGTACTGAACGTGATCGTCCCCGAGGGCCGCGAGGCCCCCAGCGACAGCAGCCACCACAGCAGCAGCCCGAACGCGACCAGGGCCGCGACCGCCCCCTGGAGGGCACGGCGGCGGCTGACGCGGGGAAGGGCCTGGAGCATGGCGCGATCCTGCCAGCTCACTCCCCGTGATGGCCAGGCCCGGGGTCGGGGAAGGCGGACCGGCCTGTCGGTGCGACCTCGTACCCTGGTGTACGAGATGAGCGAGGTAGAGGGTTTGAAAACCTACGAGGTGCGCACCTACGGGTGCCAGATGAACGTGCACGACTCCGAGCGGCTGTCCGGCCTCCTGGAGGGCGCGGGGTACGTACGCGCGCCCCAGGGCAGCGACGGTGACGCGGACGTCGTCGTCTTCAACACCTGCGCGGTGCGCGAGAACGCCGACAACAAGCTGTACGGCAATCTCGGCCGGCTCGCCCCGATGAAGACGAAGCGGCCCGGGATGCAGATCGCCGTCGGCGGCTGTCTGGCCCAGAAGGACCGCGACACCATCGTCGAGCGGGCGCCCTGGGTGGACGTCGTGTTCGGCACGCACAACATCGGCAAGCTGCCGGTCCTCCTCGAGCGCGCCCGCGTCCAGGAAGAGGCGCAGGTCGAGATCGCCGAGTCGCTGGAGGCGTTCCCCTCGACGCTGCCCACCCGGCGCGAGTCCGCCTACGCCGCCTGGGTCTCCATCTCCGTGGGCTGCAACAACACCTGCACCTTCTGCATCGTCCCCGCGCTGCGCGGCAAGGAAAAGGACCGCCGTCCCGGCGACATCCTTGCCGAGGTCGAGGCGCTGGTCGCCGAGGGCGTATCCGAGATCACCCTGCTCGGCCAGAACGTCAACGCGTACGGCTCGGACATCGGCGACCGCGAGGCCTTCTCCAAGCTGCTGCGCGCCTGCGGGAAGATCGAGGGCCTGGAGCGGGTCCGCTTCACCTCGCCGCACCCGCGCGACTTCACGGACGACGTGATCGCCGCCATGGCCGAGACGCCGAACGTGATGCCGCAGCTGCACATGCCGCTCCAGTCCGGCTCGGACACCGTCCTGAAGGCGATGCGCCGCTCGTACCGCCAGGAGCGCTTCCTCGGGATCATCGAGAAGGTCCGCGCCGCGATCCCGCACGCGGCCATCTCCACCGACATCATCGTGGGCTTCCCCGGCGAGACCGAGGAGGACTTCGAGCAGACCATGCACGCGGTCCGCGAGGCCCGCTTCGCGAACGCCTTCACCTTCCAGTACTCCAAGCGCCCCGGCACCCCCGCGGCGACCATGGAGGGGCAGATCCCCAAGGAGGTCGTCCAGGCGCGCTACGAGCGTCTGGTGGCCCTCCAGGAGGAGATCTCCTGGGAGGAGAACAAGAAGCAGGTCGGCCGCACCCTTGAGGTCATGGTCGCCGAGGGCGAGGGCCGCAAGGACGGCAGCACCCACCGCCTCTCCGGCCGCGCCCCCGACAACCGACTGGTGCACTTCACCAAGCCGGAGCAGGACGTCCGCCCCGGTGACGTGGTGACTGTCGGGATCACCTACGCGGCCCCGCACCACCTGCTGGCGGAAGGCCCCACCACGGCCGTGCGCCGCACCCGGGCCGGTGACGCCTGGGAGAGGCGCACCGCGGCTCCGGCCCAGCCCGCCGGGGTGATGCTCGGGCTGCCGAAGATCGGCGTTCCCGAGCCGCTGCCGGCCGCGACGGGCGGATGCGGCGCCGTCTGACGCGCGTCCACGCGCGCGTGGGGGCGCCGTCGTCTCCGGTGTCCACGCGCGCGTAGGGGCGCCGTCGTCCCCGGCCCCGCCCGCCACCCGCGCGTGGCCGGTTCGCGGCGCCCGTGCGGCGCCGTGGCCGGGCGCACCCACTACGCTGCGGATCATGCTCGTAGCCGCCGCCGTCTGCCCCTGTCCGCCGCTGCTGGTGCCCGCGGTCGCCTCCGGTGCCGCGCCGGAACTCGACGCCGCGCGGGACGCCTGCGCCGACGCCGTGGGCCTGCTGGCCGCCTCCCGGCCCGACCTGCTCGTCGTGGTCGGCCCCGCCGAGCAGGCGGCCCGCGGCCCGCACCCCCAGGGCGCGCCCGGCTCCTTCGCGCCCTTCGGCGTGGACCTTCGTGTGACGCTCGGCCCGGCGCCCGCCGAGCCGGACGGCAACGCGCGCGAACTGCCGCCCTCGCTCGCCGTCGGAGCGTGGCTGCTGGAACGCTCCGGCTGGTCCGACGCCCCTGTGGAGGGCCTCGGGGTCGGGGAGCCGCTGGAGGCCGCGCGCTGCGCCGATGTGGGCCGGGGCCTGCCCGCCCGCGCCGACCGGGTCGCCCTCCTGGTGATGGGCGACGGCAGCGCCTGCCGCACCCTCAAGGCCCCCGGCTACCTCGACGAGCGCGCCGCCGCCTTCGACGAGGGGGTGGCGAGCGCGCTGGGCACCGCCGACACGCGCGCGTTGCTGGAGCTGGACGCGGAACTCGCGTACGAGCTGAAGGCGGCGGGCCGGGCGCCCTGGCAGGTGCTGGCGGGCGCGGCCGAGGGTGCGGGCCTGGAGGGCCGGCTGCTGTACGAGGACGCCCCGTACGGGGTGGGGTACTTCGTGGCCGTCTGGTCCTGAGAGCACGGCGCGGACGCCCGCGGGAGGGCGCGCGCACCCATGGGGCGCACACGGGGACGGCCGCGGAGCCCAAGTGCTCCGCGGCCGTCCCCGAGATGATCAGGCCGGCGGTGGCGGGACGCCGCCGTCGGCCCGGCGCGCCAGGTTATTTCCGGGCGCTCTCGCCCGCCTCGTTGTCCGCCGCCTCCTCCGCCGACTGCTGCTTGGGGATCTCCATGCCCTCGGCGGCGGCCGGTTCGGCGGGCTCCGCGGCCTCGGCCTCCGCGGCGGCCTCGGGCTCCTCCGCGGAAGCGGTGGCCTGCGGCCCGGCCTCGACGGCCTCCTCGGCGGCGGCCGTCGGGGTGGCGGACGCGGCCTCCTCGGTCGACGCCTCTACCGCCTTACGGCGAAACCTCGAAAAAACGCCCATATCAACTCCATAGCGTACGTGTGTGGGCGAAATCCCACCCCATCCGGAGCGCCTCATTGCGGCGGCCGGGGGCACCGGTTCGGCAAACCGGCGGTCGGAACCTCGCAACAGGCAACGAACCCGGATGCGCTCCGTCACGTAGCTCGTTCGGGGACGACTGCCGAGGTTTGCGAGACTGGGACCGTGAGAACTGCAGCTCCCGCACCGCGGGTCATCGCCGTCGTCGGTCCGACAGCGGCCGGAAAGTCCGATCTGGGTGTCTTCCTGGCCCAGCAGCTCGGCGGCGAGGTCGTCAACGCCGACTCGATGCAGCTCTACCGGGGGATGGACATCGGCACCGCCAAGCTGACGCCCCAGGAGCGCGGCGGCGTCCCCCACCACCTGCTGGACATCTGGGACGTGACCGAGCCCGCCAGCGTCGCCGAGTACCAGAAGCTCGCCCGCGCCGAGATCGACCGGCTGCTCGCCGAGGGCCGCACCCCCGTCCTCGTCGGCGGGTCCGGCCTCTATGTGCGCGGCGCGATCGACGTGCTCGACTTCCCCGGCACGGACCCCGAGGTACGCGCGCGTCTCGAGGGCGAGCTGGAGCAGGACGGGCCGGGCGCGCTGCACCGGCGTCTGGCCGCGGCCGACCCCGAGGCGGCGCGCGCGATCCTGCCCAGCAACGGCCGCAGGATCGTGCGGGCCCTGGAGGTCATCGAGATCACCGGCAAGCCGTTCACGGCCAACCTGCCGGGCCACGACTCCGTGTACGACACCGTGCAGATCGGCGTCGACGTCGGCCGCCCCGAACTCGACGAGCGGATCACCGTCCGGGTCGACCGTATGTGGGAGGCGGGCCTGGTGGACGAGGTGCGCGCACTGGAGGCCCAGGGGCTGCGGGAGGGGCGCACCGCCTCGCGCGCGCTGGGCTACCAGCAGGTGCTCACGGCGCTCGCGGGGGAGTGCGGTGAAGAGGAGGCGCGCGCCGAGACGGTCCGCGCCACCAAGCGCTTCGCGCGCCGGCAGGACTCCTGGTTCCGCCGTGACCCGCGCGTGCACTGGCTCAGCGGCGCCGCCGAGCACCGCGGGGAACTCCCGGGGCAGGCGCTGGCGTTGGTCGAACGAGCGGTCACAGCCTGATCACGTGATGGCATCGGGACGCACCGCCGGTCATTGAGGCACCCGCGCGCGTGCCATCATCGACCTCGATCGACCAGTGGAGTCCGAGTTGGGAGGGCGCGTGGCGATGGAGGCCGGCCCTCGCGACAGAGAGCACGGAACGCGGGACGAGCCCGCGCGACCGGGTCCTTCGGAAGTGACGGCAGTGTCGGAAGGGCCGGACGTGAGCGACGCCGGACGGGAGCCCGCCCTCGGCGACGCCCCGGAGCCGAGCCCCGCGGAGCTGAGCGTCGGCGCCCTGGGCCCGACCGTCCCCGGAGCCGTCGGGCTCACCCCCGACGGACCGCAGGACGACGGCATGCTCGCCGAGGGCGGCGAGGTCGAGGTCGAGATCCGCCCGCAGCGCAGGCTGCGGATCTGGCAGCTCGCACCGATCGTGATGCTCGCGGCCGTCGGCTCGCTGATGTTCGCCTTCCCGCTCGCCTTCGAGTTCGGCGACGGCGGCCCGGTCGTGGCGATGCTCGGACTCCTCATCAGCTGCTGCGCCGCCGGCTGGGGCATGATGGCCGCCCGCCGGGTCGGCTACACCTGGCCGGGGCTGCCCGCGCGCGGCTCCGGCGAGCGCCCCGACTGGCGCGTCATCGGGCTGTACGTGGCGGGTCTGGCCGTGGTGGTGGCGCTGGCCGTCGGGCGCGTCGCCCGGCTGCGCTGAGCGCCGGCGTCCCCGCTCCCGGCCTTCTCGCCCCGGCGCCCCGGACCGCTGTCCGTGGGCACCCGTACGATTGACCGCGTGAACACCACCTCGCCGCTCACCTTCCTCAAGGGCCACGGGACCGAGAACGACTTCGTGATCCTTCCGGACCCGGACAACGCAGTCGACCTGCCCGCCGTCACCGTCGCGCGCCTGTGCGACCGCCGGGCCGGCATCGGCGGCGACGGGCTGCTCCACGTCGTGCGCAGCGCCGCCCACCCCGAGGCGAAGGCCATGGCCGGCGAGGCCGAGTGGTTCATGGACTACCGCAACGCGGACGGCTCGATCGCCGAGATGTGCGGCAACGGCGTGCGGGTCTTCGCCGGGTACCTCCGGCGTGCCGGGCTCGTCGAGGAGGGCGACCTGGCCATCGCCACCCGGGGCGGGGTCAAGAAGGCCCGCATCGCCAAGGGCGGCGACATCACGGTCTCCATGGGCCGCGCACGGCTGCCGCAGGAGAGCGTCACCGTGGCGGTCGACGGCCGCAGCTGGCCCGCCCGCAACGTCAACATGGGCAACCCGCACGCGGTCGCCTTCGTCGAGGACCTGGCCCACGCGGGCGAGCTGCGCTCGGTTCCGCCGTACAGCCCGGAGGCCGTCTACCCGGAGGGTGTGAACATCGAGTTCGTCGTCGACCGGGGCCCGGGCCATGTGGCGATGCGGGTGTACGAGCGCGGCTCCGGCGAGACCCGCTCGTGCGGCACGGGCGCGTGCGCCGTGGCCGTGGCGGCGGCGCGCAGGGACGGTGTCGACCCGGCCGTCACCGGCGCCCCCGTGACGTACCGGGTGGACCTCCCGGGCGGGACCCTGGTCATCACGGAGTTCCCCGACGGCGGGATCGAGATGACCGGCCCCGCCGTCATCGTCGCCGAGGGCGTGATCGACCCGGCGCTCCTCACGGCGGTTGAAACGGCCGTGGCCTGAACCTTCGCTCGAATGGGTGATCCGGTTCACGCTGGGCGAGAGCCGGACTGCGCCACGTGGTGGGGTCGGTAGCATCAAGCACCGGCCCGGAGGGCACGCCTGCCTTTCCACCGCCGGTCGATGCCGCCGGAGGTGCCCCCATGAGTGCAGAGGCCACGAATCCTGACGCGCAGAGCCGCCGACGCGGCCTCCCCAGGATCGACCTCCGCAGGCTGGGCCGGGCCGCCGTGCTGGGCCCCACATCCCGCGACCGGCTGCCCGACGCCATCGGGCACGTCGCCGAGGCGCACCGGGCCCACCACCCCGACGCCGACCTGGCGGTGCTCCGGCGCGCGTACGTGCTGGCGGAAACGTCCCATCGCGGCCAGTTCCGCAAGAGCGGCGAGCCCTACATCACGCATCCGCTGGCCGTCACCCTGATCCTCGCCGAACTCGGCGCCGAGACCACCACGTTGACCGCCTCGCTGCTCCACGACACCGTCGAGGACACCGAGGTGACGCTCGATCAGGTGCGGGCGGAGTTCGGCGAGGAGGTCAGCTATCTGGTCGACGGCGTCACCAAACTGGAGAAGGTCGACTACGGGGCGGCGGCCGAACCCGAGACGTTCCGCAAGATGCTCGTCGCCACCGGCAACGACGTACGCGTCATGTCGATCAAACTCGCGGACCGGCTGCACAACATGCGCACCCTGGGCGTGATGCGCCCGGAGAAGCAGGCCAGGATCGCGAAAGTCACCCGTGACGTGCTGATCCCGCTGGCCGAACGGCTGGGCGTACAGGCCCTCAAGACCGAACTGGAGGACCTGGTCTTCGCCATCCTCCACCCCGAGGAGTACGAGCACACCCGGGCGCTGATCGCGGCCCACTCGGGCACCGAGGACCCGCTGACCACCATTGCGGACGGGGTGCGGGCCGTCCTGCGCGAGGCGGGCATCAGCGCCGAAGTCATGATCAGGCCACGGCACTTCGTCTCCGTCCACCGTGTCCACCTCAAACGCGGGGAGCTGCGCGGCACCGACCTCGGCCGGCTGCTCGTCCTGGTCTCCGAGGACGCCGACTGCTACGCGGTCCTCGGCGAGCTGCACACCTGCTTCACACCGGTGATCTCCGAGTTCAAGGACTTCATCGCCGCCCCCAAGTTCAACCTGTACCAGTCGCTGCACACGGCGGTGGCGAGCACCGACGGCGCGGTCGCCGAGGTCCTCATCCGCACCCACCAGATGCACAAGGTGGCCGAGGCCGGCGTCGTCGCGCTGGGCAACCCGTACGCCGGGGGCGGGCCCGGTGACGGCGCCGACCCGGCGGCCGACGAACGCGAGGACCCCACCCGCCCCGGCTGGCTCTCCCGCCTCCTGGACTGGCAGCAGAACGCGCCGGACCCCGACACCTTCTGGTCCTCCCTGCGCGAGGAGCTCGCACAGGACCGCGAGATCACCGTCTTCGGCGCCGACGGCCGCACCCTCCCCCTGCCGGCCGGGGCGAGCTGTGTGGACGCCGCCTACGCCCAGTACGGCGAGGACGCCCACGGCTGCATCGGCGCGCGCGTCAACGGCCGTCTGGCGACGCTCAGTACCGTCCTGAGCGACGGCGACACCGTGCAGCTGCTGCTCGCCCAGGACGCCGCCTCCGGGCCCTCTCCGGACTGGCTCGACCACGCCAGGACCCCGGCGGCGCGGATCGCCATCACGGGCTGGCTCGCCGCCCATCCCGAAGGGGTCAAGGTCCCGGCCGCGGCGCCCCGCCCGCAGGTCTCCGTCACCACCGACCGGCGCAGCGCCGCCAACGCCGTCACCGATCTGCCGGGCGCGACGGTACGGCTCGCGGGGTGCTGTACGCCGGTGCCGCCGGACGCGGTCACCGGCTTCGCGGTGCGCGGGGGCGCCGTGACCGTGCACCGCGAGGAGTGCCCGGCGGTTGCCCGGATGACGGCGCTGGGGCGGGCCAGGGTCGGGGTGCGCTGGGGCGACAGCGCCGCCTGCCGGGTCACGCTGGTCGCCGAGGCCTTCGGCCGGCCCCGGCTGCTCGCCGACCTCACCGAGGCCATCGCCACCGCGGGCGTCGCGATCGTCTCCGCCACCGTCGAACCCCCCAGCGAGCAGCGGGTGCGGCACACCTACACCCTCCAGTTGTCCGACGCCGCCGAACTGCCCGGTCTCATGCGCGTGMTGCGCGATGTGCCCGGGGTGTACGACGTGAGCCGCGCGCAGCACCCGGCCGCGGCGGGCTGAAGCGACGGGCCGACGCTCGTTCGGGTGGAGGTGGTGCGCGTCGGCCCCGCCCTCGCGCGGCGGACTGGTAGCGGTAGGGCATGCTGCTCTCCTCACGCCGTGTGCGTGCCGCTCTGCTGGCCACCGCAGCCGCCTGTGTCCTGGCCGCCGCCCCGCCGCCGCCCGCCCCGGCCGGAATCGGCGACCCGCTCTTCCCGGGCCTGGGCAACCCGGGGTACGACGTCCTCGCGTACGACATCGGATTCACCTATCAGGGCGACAACAGCAAGCCCCTGGAGGCCGTGACCACCATCGACGCGCGCGTCACGGGGTGGCTGGAGCACATCAACCTCGACTTCGCGCGCGGCACCGTCCACGGCGTCGAGGTCAACGGCCAGGAGGCCGGGTTCGCGAGCGCCGACGAGGACCTGGTGATCACCCCGCCCCGCCCGGTGTACCCGGGAGAGGAGCTGCGGATCACCGTCCGGCACACCAGCGACCCGGGCGCGGGCCAGGACGGCGGCTGGGTGCGCACCACCGACGGCCTCGTCATGGCCAACCAGGCCGACGCCGCCCACCGTGTCTTCCCGTGCAACGACCACCCCTCCGACAAGGCGATGTTCACCTTCCGGGTGGACGCCCCCGCGGAGTACACGGTCGTCGCCAACGGGCTGGAGACCGGCCGGACGCGGGCGGGGGCCCGGACCGTCTCCACGTACCGCACCGAACACCCGATGGCGACCGAGCTCGCCCAGGTGTCCATCGGGCGCTCGGCGGTGGTGCGCCAGGAGGGGCCGCACGGGCTGCCCCTGCGCGATGTCGTCCCGGCCGCCGACCGGCAGCGGCTGGCGCGCTGGCTGAGGAAGACCCCCGCCGAGATCACCTGGATGGAGAAGCAGGTCGGGCCGTACCCCTTCGAGACGTACGGCGTCCTCATCGCCGGCGCCGACACCGGGTTCGAGCTGGAGACCCAGACCCTGTCGCTCTTCGAGCGCTCGCTGTTCGTACGCCCCGGGTTCCCGGAGTGGTACGTGGACTCGGTGATGGTCCACGAGCTGGCGCACCACTGGTTCGGCGACAGCGTCTCCCCGCGCGCGTGGTCCGACGTCTGGCTCAACGAGGGGCACGCCACCTGGTACGAGGCGCGGTACGCCGAGGAGTACGGCAAGCGGTCCATGGAGACGCGGATGCGCGAGGCCTACCGCCGGTCCGACAGCTGGCGCGCCGCGGGCGGACCGCCCGCCGCCCCCAAGCCGCCGGCCCCGGGGCAGAAGATCAGCCTCTTCCGGCCGGTGGTCTACGACGGGAGCGCGCTGGTGCTGTACGCGCTGCGGCAGGAGATCGGGGTGGCGAGCTTCGGCGAGCTGGAGCGACGCTGGGTGAGCGAGCACCGGGACGGCACGGCCGGCACCGCCGACTTCGTCGACCTCGCGTCCCAGGTCGCCGGCCGCGATCTCGCGCCGTTCCTCCGGGACTGGCTGTACGGGGCGAAGACGCCGCCCATGCCCGGCCACCCGGACTGGCAGGCCGCCGCACCGGCCGCGGGACGCGTGCCCGTACCCCGGCCCTAGGGCGAGACCCCCCGCCGGCCCCGGAAAACCCGCGTGACGGCCCAGGTGGCCCCGTGGGACCATCGGCGGGTCGGTATCGCTGCCGGGGCCGGATTCCGTTCGGGAATCTTTCGGGTCCGCTACGCGTTGTGACCGGCATAAGCGCAACTCCAACGACGTAAGGATCCAATGACCTCCTCTTCATCCCCTTCCCAGGACGAGCAGAGCTTCGCGGAGAAGAACCGCACCGAGAGCCTTCGGGCCGATGCCCTGATGGAAGAGGACGTCGCCTGGAGCCACGAGATCGACGGCGAGCGGGACGGCGAGCAGCTCGACCGCTCCGAGCGCGCCGCCCTGCGGCGCGTGGCGGGCCTCTCCACCGAGCTGGAAGACGTCACCGAGGTCGAGTACCGCCAGCTGCGCCTGGAGCGCGTCGTGCTGGTCGGCGTCTGGACCACGGGGACGCTCAAGGACGCGGAGAACTCGCTGGCGGAGCTCGCGGCCCTCGCCGAGACGGCGGGCGCCATGGTGCTCGACGGCGTCTACCAGCGTCGTGACAAGCCCGACCCGGCCACCTACATCGGCTCCGGCAAGGCACAGGAGCTGCGGGACATCGTCCTGGAGTCCGGCGCCGACACCGTGGTCTGCGACGGTGAGCTCAGCCCCGGCCAGCTGATCCATCTGGAAGACGTCGTCAAGGTGAAGGTGGTCGACCGGACCGCCCTGATCCTCGACATCTTCGCCCAGCACGCCAAGTCCCGTGAGGGCAAGGCGCAGGTCTCGCTGGCCCAGATGCAGTACATGCTGCCCAGGCTGCGCGGCTGGGGCCAGTCGCTGTCCCGTCAGATGGGTGGTGGCGGCTCCGGTTCGTCCGGCGGCGGCATGGCCACCCGTGGTCCCGGTGAGACCAAGATCGAGACGGACCGGCGCCGCATTCGCGAGAAGATGGCGAAGATGCGCCGGGAGATCGCG
Source organism: Streptomyces sp. YS-3 (assembly GCF_045257485.1). Taxonomy (NCBI): domain Bacteria; kingdom Bacillati; phylum Actinomycetota; class Actinomycetes; order Kitasatosporales; family Streptomycetaceae; genus Streptomyces; species Streptomyces sp. YS-3. Next base: position 18,644 of record NZ_JBJHPC010000042.1, read on the forward strand.
GAAATGAAGACCGGCCGCGAGCTCAAGCGCCAGGAGCGCCGTCGCAACAAGGTCCCCTCGGTCGCGATCGCGGGATACACCAACGCCGGCAAGTCCTCGCTGCTCAACCGCCTCACGGGCGCGGGCGTGCTGGTGGAGAACTCGCTGTTCGCCACCCTCGACCCGACCGTGCGCCGGGCCGAGACGCCCAGCGGCCGGCTCTACACCCTGGCCGACACCGTCGGGTTCGTCCGGCACCTGCCGCACCACCTGGTCGAGGCGTTCCGCTCCACCATGGAGGAGGTCGGCGACTCCGACCTGATCCTGCACGTGGTGGACGGCTCGCATCCGGCTCCGGAGGAGCAGCTGGCCGCCGTGCGCGAGGTCATCCGCGACGTGGGCGCGCTCGACGTGCCCGAGATCGTGGTGATCAACAAGGCGGACGCGGCCGACCCGCTGGTCCTCCAGCGCCTGCTGCGGATCGAGAAGCACTCCATCGCGGTCTCCGCGCGTACGGGCATGGGCATCGAGCAGTTGCTCGGCATCATCGACGCCGAACTGCCGCGCCCCGAGGTCGAGATCGAGGCCCTCGTGCCGTACACGCAGGGACAGCTGATCTCACGGGCGCACGCCGAGGGCGAGGTGATCTCCGAGGAGCACACCCCGGAGGGCACGCTGCTCAAGGCGCGGGTGCACGAGGTGCTGGCGGCGGAGCTCGCTCCGTACGTCCCGGCCAAGCACTGACCGCGCGCGCGGGCCGGGCACCGACCGGCGCGCACGGACGAACCAAGGCCCGCCCCCTCCGTACGAGGGGGCGGGCCTTGGTGTCTTCAGCTGTCAGGCGTCAGCGGTCGGTCCTACCGGCCGCCGTACTTCTGGCTCATCTGCGTGAAGATCTGCTGGGCGCCGGGGCCCAGCTGCGGTCCGGCCAGCCAGCCCGAGGTGACCGGGCCGATCGAGGTGTTGGAGACCAGCTCCGCCTTGCCGCTGCTGCCGGTGATGAACCAGCCGCCGCCCGAGGAGCCGCCGGTCATGGTGCAGCCGATGCGGTACATCGCGGGCGTACCGGGGGCGATCGAGAGCCGGCCGGGGCGGTCGACGCACTTGAACATCTGCAGGCCGTCGTACGGCGGCGCCGCCGGGTAGCCCCAGGCGCCCATCGCGGAGACGGAGTGCGCGGCGGGCGTCGAGAAGTTGACGGTCAGCGCGTTGCCGACGGTCTCCTCCAGCGACTTGGTGCCGCGCTCCGGCTTCACATGCAGCACGGCGTAGTCGTACGGGGCGCCGGTGCCGCCGGTGGGACCGCCGCCGTTGATCCACTCGCCGGAGGTGGAGGCCCAGTCGGCCCAGTAGGCGCCGTAGGGGGCGATCTCCCGCGACTCGGCGGTGCGCAGCTGCGCGGCCGACTTGCCCTGGTCGTTGTAGGCCGGGACGAAGGCGATGTTGCGGTACCAGCCGCCCTGGGCGCCCGAGTGGACGCAGTGGCCGGCGGTCCAGACGAGGTTGGACCTGCCGGGGTGGGCGGGGTCCTTCACGACGGTGCCCGAGCACACCATGGAGCCCTTGGGGGAGTCGAAGAAGACCTTGCCGACCGGGGCGGCGTAGTTGTGGTACGGCAGGCTCTCGGCCTTGGCCTTGACCGGCCGGGGCTCCGGGTCGCTGATGCCGGGGTCGCCGTTGACGTCACCGGCGGCCATGGTCTTCTGCGGGTCCTTGGCGGACTTCATCCGCTCGGGCTTCCACAGTCCGGCGATGACCGGGTTGGCGAAGTCCTTGGCCTCACGGAGCCACGTGGACTTGTCCCAGTTCTTCCACTCGCCGTTCTTCCACTTGTCGAGGTCGACGCCGTGCTTCTTGAGGGCGCCCGCGACATCGTCGGGAAGGCCCTGGCCGTCCTTGCCCGGGGCGGTGCTCGACGCGGACGGCTTGCTGTCCGCGCCGTCGTCGCCGGGGCCGCACGCGGTGGCCGTCAGCGCGAGTGCCGCCGCGAGGCCCGTGGAGGCCAGCAGCGGACGTATCGATCGCATGGAAACGATTCCCCCTGAGATTGCTCGTACGTTGTTCTGCCGCGCACGCCCGGCGGCACGCCGGATCAGCGTGCCGCCATGGGCATGTCATATGGAGGAACGGGGTCTTCCGGAACCGCCGTTCCGCAGCCCCCCACTATGCCCGTAGCACGTGGGGGACTCGCACACAGGTCCGGGAGCTCTCGTGGAGAGCTCCCGGACCCGGAGAGCCTAGCGGCCCGCGTACTTGGTGCTGACCGAGTCGTACACGCCCTTGGCCTCGGGGCCCAGCCGCGGACCCGCCAGCCAGCCGGCCGTCACCGGGCCGATGGAGGTGTTGGAGACCAGCGCGGGCTTGCCGTCGGCGCCCGCCGCGATCCAGCCGCCGCCGGAGGAGCCGCCGGTCATGGTGCAGCCCAGGCGGTACATCGTCGGGGAGCCGGCGTCGAGCGAGAGCCGGCCCGGCCTGTCCTTGCACTGGTACAGCTTCTGGCCGTCGTACGGCGGGGCGGCCGGGTAGCCGTTCGCCGTCATGCTCGCGATCTTCGGCACGGCCGGGGCGTTGAAGTCCACCGGCAGGGCCGCGCCGACGGTCTCCTCCAGGGACTTGCCGCCCTTGCCCTTCTCCGGGGTGACGTGCAGCACCGCGAAGTCGTACGGCGCGCCCTGGCCGCCGGTCGGGCCGCCGCCCTTGATCCACTGCTGCGAGGTCTGCGCCCAGTCCGCCCAGAACACGCCGTACGGCGCTATCTGCTGCCGGGTCGCCTTGCGCAACTGCGCGAGCGGCATATCGGCGTTGTTGTACGAGGGGACGAACGCGATGTTGCGGTACCAGCCGCCCTTGGCGCCCGCGTGGACGCAGTGGCCCGCCGTCCAGACCATGTTGGACTTGCCGGGGTGCGCCGGGTCCTTCACGACGGTCGCGGAGCAGACCATCGAGCCCTCGGGACCGTCGAAGAAGAGCTTGCCGAGCTCCGGCAGGCTCTCGTGGTACGGCGCCTGCTGGGCGCGCGCCCTGACCGGCTTGGGGGTCGGGTCCGTCACGCCCTTGTCGCCCGAGATGTCGTTGGGGACGGGCTTCTGCGGGGGCTTCTCGGCCTTGCGCATCCGGTCCGGGTCCCACAGGTCCTGGATGATCGGGTTGACGAAGTCCCTGGCCTCACGGAGCCACTTGGACTTGTCCCAGTTCTTCCACTCGCCGTTCTTCCACTTGTCCGGGTCGATGCCGTGCTTCTTGAGCCGGTCCTTGATGTCGTCCGGGATCTGGAGGCCGTCGTCGCCGCTCGTCGCCGAAGCGGTCGGCTTGCCGTCGGCCTTGTCGTCGCCGCCCGGACCGCACGCGGTGGCGGTCAGGGCGAGAGCGGCCGTGAGGCCGAGCGCGGCCAGCACCGGGGAGGTGCGGCGGTGTGCGCCCCTCCCACCACGTGCCGCGGAATTCGGACGTGTCGGTCGCATGTTCTTGATCCCCCTGGGACTTCGGTACTGAGACTGCTGATGCGCGGTGCAGCGACCTCCGCTCCACCGCCTGTTGCCACGGGAGCGGACCGCCGGCCCGCTGAAGGCCTTCGGTCCACCCCGCCCCGGCCGGAAAGCACCGGCCGAAGCGCGGCCCCCACTATGCCGGTGCCGGTGGGGACGGCGTGCGGCAGGGCCGCGGTTCCGTTTCGCAAGGATCTTCGCGGTTGCCCGTGATCCCCGGCCCCCGGCGTCGTTGGTACGTACGGGGGACACCGCGCCAGCCTTCAGCCCCGCCGTTCGCACCGGGCAACGGACGTGCCACGGAACCGTCACAGGCTCCCGGCACGGCTGGCACGCACAGCGCAGCGCCCACCGTGGGAGGACCAGAACTCGTGGCCGTGACCGAATCCGCGCCGGTACCCCCGGCCGAGCTTCCGACCACACCGCAGCGGACCCCGCCCGCCCACGAGGGGATCCTGCGGCGGCAGTCCCTGCGGGAGTCGGCCGCGCGGACGTACGCCCGCTCGCTGCCGATCGTGCCCGTGCGTGCCCGGGGGCTGACCATCGAGGGGGCCGACGGGCGGCGCTACCTCGACTGCCTCGCGGGCGCGGGCACCCTGGCCCTCGGCCACAACCACCCGGTCGTGCTCGAAGCCGTCCGCAAGGTCCTCGACTCCGGTGCCCCGCTGCACGCGCTCGACCTGGCCACCCCCATCAAGGACGCCTTCACCACCGAGCTGTTCACCAGCCTGCCGGGCGCGCTGGCCGACCGCGCGCGGATCCAGTTCTGCAGCCCGGCCGGCACCGACGCGGTCGAGGCCGCGCTGAAGCTGGTCCGCACCGCGACCGGCCGCGGCGGACTGCTCGCCTTCACCGGGGCGTACCACGGCATGACGGCCGGCGCCCTCGACGCCTCGGGCGGCGCCTCCACCGCCCGGGCCACCCGGCTGCCCTACCCGCTCGACTACCGCTGTCCGTACGGCGTGGGCGGCGAGCGCGGCGCCGAACTCGCCGCCCGCTGGACCGAGAGCCTGCTCGACGACCCCAAGGGCGGGGTGCCCGCCCCGGCCGCGATGATCGTCGAGCCGGTGCAGGGGGAGGGCGGCGTGAACCCGGCGCCCGACTCCTGGATGCGCCGGATGAGGGAGATCACCGCCGCCCGCTCCATCCCGCTCATCGCCGACGAGGTGCAGACCGGCGTCGGGCGCACCGGCGCCTTCTGGGCCGTCGAGCACAGCGGGATCGTCCCCGATGTGATGGTCCTGTCCAAGGCCATCGGCGGCTCCCTGCCGCTCGCCGTGATCGTCTACCGCGACGACCTCGACGTCTGGGAGCCCGGCGCCCACGCGGGCACCTTCCGCGGCAACCAGCTCGCCATGGCCGCGGGCACCGCGACCCTCGCCTACGTCCGGGAGAACCGGCTCGCCGAACGCGCGGCCCTGCTCGGCGCCCGGATGCTCGCCCGGCTCCAGGGGCTGGCCGCCGACCACCGCAGCATCGGTGACGTCCGCGGCCGGGGCCTGATGATCGGTGTGGAGCTGGTCGACCCCGAGCAGGAGGACCCCCGCACCGGCACCGCGGCCCCCGCGCCCGAGCTGGCCACCGCCGTCCGGCGGGAGTGCCTGCGCCGCGGCCTCATCGTCGAACTCGGCGGCCGGCACTCCAGTGTCGTCCGCCTGCTGCCTCCGCTCACCCTCACCGACGAACAGGCGGTCGCCGTCCTGGACCGGCTGGCCGACGCCCTCGCCGCCGCGGAGCGCGCGGCCCGCCACCGCACCGACACCGGGCCGTCCCGCTGACCCGGTCCCCCACCCAAGGAAGCCCAC
>NZ_JBJHPC010000411.1:0-6584 GCF_045257485.1 Streptomyces sp. YS-3
ACCGAGGACGCGTCGGGCGGGAACGCCGACGAGACGTCGGAGGACGCGGCGACCGGCGGCGGCGCCGGATCCTCCGAGCCGCCCACGGACGAGACCACGGACGAGACCTCCGGCGCCCCGGAACCGCCCACGGACGAGACCACCGGCGCCCCGGAACCCCCCACCGACGAGACCACCGACGACGACGCCGGTGACCCCGGGCCGCCCACCGAGGGCACCGCCCCGCCCTGTCTGCCCGCCGGGTGGTTCGACATGACCCAGGAGTTCACCGACTACTACGCCCAGCACCTCACCAAGGCCGACGACGGCCGGTGGCCCTCGGTGGTGGCCGCCCGGCTCAAGCAGGAGGGCGACTCGGTCAGCGCGCTGGTCACCGTCAACTTCGTCCCGGCCGCCGAGGACGACTACGACGGCCGCCGGATCGCGGACGTCTTCGCCGCCTGGCGGCACGCGGCGTACGGGGACAGGGGGAAGCTGCGGATCGAGACCCGCAGCGGCGGCCGGGTCGTCGAGCGGTCCTGGTGAGAACAGGGACGGCCCGCGCGCTCAGGGCGTGAAGTGCCCGAACCTGCCCCGGTGGAAGAGCAGCGGCTCGCCGTCCGCCGTCCCGCCGAGCGCCTCCACGCGGCCCACCACGATCAGGTGGTCGCCGCCGGTGTGCACGTTCTGGATGCGGCAGTCCACCCAGGCCGGTACGCCGGCCAGGCGCGGGGAGCCCGTCACGGGGGCCGCGTCGAAGTCCACGCCCGCGAACTTGTCGGCGCCGCTCACCGCGAACGCCCGGCACAGCGGCCCCTGCGCGGCGCCCAGGATGTTCACGCAGAAGGTGCCCGCGCGCGCGATGCGCGGCCAGGTCGTCGACGTACGGCCCACCATGAAGACGACCAGCGGCGGGTCCAGGGAGAGCGAGGCGAAGGACTGGCAGGCGAAGCCGGCCGGGCCGTCCCCGTCCTGGGCGGTGACGACCGTGATCCCGGTGGCGAAGTGGCCCAGCACGCCCCGGAACTCGGCGGGGTCGACGGGCAGCCGCTCGTCGTCCCGTACCGCGCGTAAGTCCGGCCGGGGCAGGGCCTCGACGGGCTCGGCGGGGGCCGTGGCCACCGCGCCGACGGACCGCAGGTATCGGACGACGGTCGCCGCCATCCCTTCGTGTCCCATCACGCCCTCATTGAACCTGACGGTGCGTCAGATGGGAACCCTCACAGCCCCCGGTACTTGGGCGTCCGGCGCTCCACGAAGCTCGCCACGCCCTCCTGGGCGTCCCGGGTGGTCATATTGATCTCCTGGGCCGCCGCCTCGGCGGCGAAGGCGGCCGTACGGTCGCCGTCCAGGGAGGCGTTGACCAGCTGTTTGGCCAGCGCCAGCGAGCGGGTCGGGCCGCCGGCCAGCCGCTGGGCCCACTGCCGGGCCAGCGCGGGCAGCTCGTCGTCCGGCACCACCCGGTTGACCAGCCCCAGGCGCTCGGCGTCCGCCGCCGCCACCGCGTCCCCGAAGAACATCAGCTCCTTGGCGCGCTGCGGCCCCACCAGCCGGGGCAGCAGATACGCGCCCCCGCCGTCCGGGACCAGCCCGCGCCGTACGAACACCTCGATGAAGCGGGCCGACTCCGCCGCCAGCACCAGGTCGCAGGCGAACGCCAGATGCGCGCCGATCCCGGCCGCCGTGCCGTTGACGGCGGCGATCACCGGCTTCTCGCAGTCGAGCACCGCCGCCACCAGCCGCTGGGCGCCGAGACGGATGGTGCGCGCCACGTCCCCGGCGACCCGCTCGCCGGACACCACCGCCCCCCGCAGATCGGCGCCCGCGCAGAAGCCCGTACCGGTGGCGGTGAGCACGACGGCCCGTACGGCCGGATCGGCGCTCGCCTCACCGAGCAGCGCGATGATCCGCTCCCGCTGCTCCCAGGTCACGGCGTTCATGGCCGCGGGCCGGTCGAGCGTGATCCAGGAGACGCCGCCGTCGGTGGTGTGGCGGACGGTCTCGGTGAGCGGGCGGGCGCCATCGGCGCTCATGAGCACACCACCAGCGCGTCCAGCGCCACCGCTCCCTGCCCGCGCGGCAGGACCATCAGCGGGTTGATGTCCAGCTCCGCGAGCTCGCCGCCGAGTTCCAGGGCCATCCGCTGCACCCGCAGCACCACTTCCACCAGCGCGTCCACGTCGACCGGGGGCCCGCCGCGTACGCCGTCGAGGAGCGCCCGGCCGCGCAGCTCGCCGAGCATCGCGCGGGCCTGCTCCTCACCGAAGGGGGGTACGCGTACGGCCGCGTCGCCCAGCACCTCCACCAGGACACCGCCCAGGCCCACGGTCACGGTCGGCCCGAAGAGCGCGTCGTGGGTGACGCCGACGACCATCTCGACCCCCCGGGCGACCATCTGGCACACCAGCACGCCGTCCAGCTCCACACCCTCGTACCGGGCGGTGTCGGTGAGCTCGCGGTAGGCGTCGCGCACCTGACTGGCCGAGGTCAGCCCGACCTTGACCAGGCCGAGTTCGGTCTTGTGGGCGAGGCGGGTGCCGGAGGCCTTCATGACCACCGGGTAGCCGACCTGGCCCGCCGCCCGCACGGCCGCCGCCGCGCTGGTCACCAGCTGCTCGCGCGGCACCCGGATCCCGTACGCCCGCAGCAGCTGCTTGGCGGCGTGCTCGCTCAGCTGGTGGCCCGGCCGCATCAGGGCCTGGGCCTTGCGGAAGGAGGGCGAGGGGACGCGCGGCGCCTCGTCGAAGGGGGAGCGGTAGGAGGAGGTGAACCGGTGGTGGGAGAGGTAGGCGCGGACGGCGCCCACGCAGTTGCCGAACGTACGGAAGGTGGCGACCCGCGAGGAGCCGAGCAGGGTCTCGCGGTAGGCGGCCTCGGTGCCCACCGGTGAGCCCCACACCACGCACACCAGCTTGTCGGTGTGCTCCGCCGCCTCCACCAGGTCCCGGGCGAGCCTGTCGCTCATCGGCGGGAACGGCCCGGTGATGGGGCAGATCAGCACGCCGACGGACGGATCGTCCAGGATCGCGTCGATGATCTTCCGGCCGCGCCAGTCGCCCACCGGGTGCCCGCCGTTGTCGACCGGGTTGGCCACGTTCAGATACGGCGGTATCCAGGTGTGCAGCTGGGCCTGCCTCGCCTCGGAGAGGGTGGGGAGGGTGAGCCCGGCGGCCGTCGCCAGATCCGCGAAGTGGGCGCCGGTGCCGCCCGAGATCGAGTAGACGACGACCCCGTCGGCCACTGGCGGACGGGCCCGCGCCAGCAGGGCCGAGGTGTCCTGGAGCTCGTCGAGGCCGTCGACGCGGATCACCCCGTACTGCCGCATCGCCGCGTCCACCACCTGGTCCGCGCCGGTCAGCTTGCCGGTGTGGGAGGCGGCGGTGCGCGCCCCGGTCTCGGTGCGGCCGACCTTGACCGCCACCACCGGCACCCGCGCCCGCGCCGCCCGGTCGGCGGCGAGCAGGAAGGAGCGGCCGTCCTTGAGCCCCTCCAGATAGCAGGCGATGGCCCCGACCTCGGGGCGCTCGGCGAAGTACGCGATGAAGTCGGCGCTCTCCAGATCGGCCTCGTTGCCGGTGGGCGCCCAGTGGGAGAGGCGCACCCCGAGCTCCTGCATCGCGAACAGCGGGCGGCCCTGATGGCCGGACTGGGTGATCAGGGCGATCGCGGGCCCGGAGAGGTCGTCGCGGAAGTGCTCGAAGGCGTTGAGGTTGGTGTTGGGGCCCAGCAGGCGCACACCGGAGCGCTCCACGGCGGCGCGCAGGCGCTCCTGGGCGGCGGCGCCGTCGTCACCGGTCTCGGCGAAGCCGGACGCGAAGGCGACGGCGAACCTCACCTTGGCCTCGGCCAGTTCGTCGATCAGCGGGAGCGGGTCGGCCACCAGCAGTACCGCCAGGTCCACCTGCTCCGGCAGGTCGGTGACGGACGCGGCGCAGGGCAGGCCGAAGACGGCGTCGCGGGTGGGGTGCACGGGGTGGACGCGGGCGCCCACCCGCTCGGCCCAGGCGATCAGCTGGCGGGTGATCCCCGTGTTGGGGCGGCCCTCGGTGTCGGAGGCGCCGACGACGGCCAGCGACTCGGGCCGGAAGAACCGGTCGAGGTCGGGCACGGGCGCGTACAGGGGCCGGCCGCTGACGTCCAGATCGCCCTCGGCGGCGGCGGTGCCGTGGACGGTGCCGGGCCGGGGCTGCTCGCCGCAGGCGACCACCCGTGCGCGGAGGTCGGTCGTGAGGGTGCCGTGAGTCGATCCAAGCATCGTTCCGCCCGCTCCTGGTCGATGGCCAACATGGCACGTGCGCATCCGTCGTGACGCAACTGGCTGGTAACTGACGCACAGTCAGATTACAGACCTGACGACCAGTCAGGAACCGTCGTGCGGGCAAATGCTCACCGGAGGCTCCGGGACGTGCGGGAGCTACGGCCGAGTACGTTTTCCGTACCCGTCCGTAGGGCGGCTACCCGTCACCATTGCGCCAACTACGGCGTGCGCGGGTGACGCCGCGGGGGCGCGGGCCGGGTGCCTCGGCCGCCGCGTCAGGAGCGCGCGACCGCCCTGGCGATCTTCCGGGCGTCGATGCCCAGCTCGCGGAGCATGCCGCTGATGGGGTTGGTGAACCCGGTGAAGTAGAGACCCGGGGCCCCCGGCGCCGGACGGCCGCCGTGGACGGCCGGTCTGCCCCGCCCGTCCAGGACGCCGAGGTGGCCGACCAGACCCTCCAGGGCCCGCCGGTAGCCGGTGGCCGCGACGACGGCCTCGGGCGAGATCCGGCTGCCGTCGGCCAGCACGACCTTCGCCCCCTCGAACGACTCGACCGCCGCCACCGGCTCGACCCGCCCCGCCTGTACGGCCGCGATCAGCCCCACGTCCTGTACGGGGATGGCGCCTTCGCGTACGCGCGCGTAGAGGCCCTTCTCCGGCCGGGGCAGCCCCTTCTCCCCGAGGTCGGGCACGCTGAGCCGGGCCAGCGCCCCGGCCGCCCGGTCCACCAGCGGGACCGGCAGCCGCCGCACCAGGATGCCGGAGGCCTGGGCGGGCCAGCCCGCGGTGGAGCGGCGCAGGATGTGGGGCGGGGTGCGCACGGCGAGCCGCACCCGTCCGGCGCCGCCCTCGGCCAGGTCGACGGCGATCTCCGCGCCGGTGTTCCCGGCGCCCACCACGAGCACGTCCTTGCCGGCGTACGGCGCGGGGTCCGTGTACCGCCCGGCGTGCAGCAGGGTGCCGGTGTACGTGTCCGCGCCGGGCCACTGGGGCAGGTACGGGGTGTGGTTGTACCCGGTCGCCACCACGACCGCCCGCCCGGTCAGCCGCCGCCCGCCGGTCGCGTGCAGCAGCCAGCCGCCGTCCTCGGCACGCTCGACCCGGGAGACCTCGACACCGGTGACGATCTCCAGCTCGTGGACCTCGGCGTACTTCTCCAGGTACCGCACGACATCGGCGCGGGCGACCCAGCGCCCGAACGACCGGGGCATCCTGAGCCCCGGCAGCGCGGACAGCCGCCGGGTGGTGTGCAGCCGCAGCCGGCCGTAGTGGTGGCGCCAGGAGTCCCCCACGGCGTCGGCCTTCTCCAGGACGACGGCCCGTACGCCCCGGCCGCGCAGCGCGGCGGCGACGGCGAGGCCGCCGGGGCCTGCACCGATGACGTAGACGGGGCGAGTGGGGTCGTTGGTGGCCATGAGAACCGAGCGTATCGACGCGGCTGTTTGATGGGTCTCGGTCAAGACCTGAATCGGTTACGAATCGATTGCGCTCCGGAGTGCGCGGGGGCCGGAGTCCTTGCGCGGGAAGCCGCCGTCCGCTGAACTGACGTACCGTCAGGTGGCGTGTTCCGGGGAAGGGGCTGCGGATGGACTCGATCTGGCTCAGCGGTGCCGAGTGGATGGCCGTCCTGCGGATGGGCCTCGGCCTGTGGTGGCTGGAGAGCTGGCGCCACAAGGACAAGAAGGGCTGGTTCGAGCGCGGCACGGGCATCGCGTGGGCGGCGGACGTGGCGGCGAAGCACCGCTGGGAGGCGGTCCGCAGCGGCTTCGCGACCGTGGTGGAGCCCCGGCCCCGGACGATGGCGTACGTGGTGGTCTACGCCGAACTGGCCCTGGGACTCGGCCTGGTGGCGGGCCTGCTCACCCCGGTGGCGCTGGTCGGGGGCCTGCTGCTCAACCTCCTCTACCTGGTCCTGATGATCCACGACTGGGCCGAGCAGGGGCAGAACGCGATGATGGCCCTCATCTCGCTGGTCGCGCTGTTCGCGATGGCGTGGCAGACGTGGTCCCTGGACGACGCGATGGGGTGGTTTCGATGACCGCGACGCCGGAGACCGACGCGTTCACGCGCGCGTACTGGGACGCGGCGGCGGCCGGCCATCTGCTGATCCGCCGCTGCGGGGGGTGCGGGCGGGCGCACCACTACCCGCGCGAGTTCTGCCCGTACTGCTGGAGCGAGGACGTGTCCTGGGAACGGGCGAGCGGCCGGGCCACGCTGTACACGTGGTCGGTGGTCCACCGCAACGAACTGCCGCCCTTCGGGGGCCGGGTGCCGTACACGGCGGCGGTGGTGACGCTGGAGGAGGGCCCACGRATGATGACGGAGGTGGTGGGCGCGGGGGGCGCGG
>NZ_JBJHPC010000412.1:0-6583 GCF_045257485.1 Streptomyces sp. YS-3
GCCGCCAGCCGGTCCGCCGGGGGCGGCAGGAAGCGCCCCCGGCGGACCGGCTGGCGGCGCTTCGTGCCCGGCTGGCGCCTGGTGCTCGGCACCGTCCTGGTCATCGCTCTGCTGCTCATCGGCGGCTTCATCGCCGGCTACGCCCTCGTCCACATCCCGCCCGCCAACGCCACCGCGACCGCGCAGTCCAACGTCTACCTGTACGCCGACGGCAGCCAGCTCGCCCGGGACGGCGAGATCAACCGCGAGAACGTCCGGCTCGCCCAGATCCCGCTGACCGTCCAGCACACCGTGCTCGCCGCCGAGGACCGCGACTTCTACTCCGAGCGGGCCGTCGACCCCAAGGCCATGGTCCGCGCCGCCTGGAACACCCTCTCCGGCAAGGGCAAGCAGTCCGGCTCGACGATCACCCAGCAGTACGTGAAGAACTACTACCTGGGACAGGAACAGACGATCAGCCGCAAGGTGAAGGAGTTCTTCATCGCCATCAAGCTGAACCGCGAGGTCAGCAAGGCGGACATCCTGGAGGGCTACCTCAACACCAGCTACTTCGGCCGCAACGCCTACGGCATCCAGGCCGCCGCCCAGGCCTACTACGGAAAGGACATCGAGAAGGTCACCACCGCCGAGGGCGCCTATCTGGCCTCGCTGCTCAACGCCCCCAGCGCCTACGACGTGGTGGCGCACCCGGAGAACAAGGGCAGGGCCGTCGCGCGCTGGAACTACGTACTGGACGGCATGGTCAAGAAGAAGTGGATGACGCCCGCCGCGCGGGCCGCCGCCACCTTCCCCGTACCCGGCAAGGCGCGCCCGGCGGCCGGGATGGCCGGACAGCGCGGCTATGTGGTCGAGGCGGTGAAGGACTATCTGACGGACAACAAGATCATCGACGAGAACACCCTGGCCAAGGGCGGGTACCGGATCACCACCACGCTCCAGAAGCCCAAGCAGGACGCACTCGTCGCCGCCGTCGACGACAAGGTGATGTCCCAGGTCAGCTCCGAGCGCCCGGTGGACCGCAACGTGCGCGTGGGCGGCGCCTCCATCGACCCGGACAGCGGCAAAGTACTCGCGATGTACGGAGGCATCGACTACACCAAGCAGTACGTCAACAACGCCACCCGGCGCGACTACCAGGTCGGCTCGACCTTCAAGCCGTTCGTCTTCGCCTCCGCCGTCCAGAACGCCGCCAAGACGCAGGACGGGCGCACGATCACCCCGAACACCGTCTACGACGGCACCGACAGGCGCTTCGTCCAGGGCTGGTCCGGCACCCCGTACAACCCCTCCAACGAGGACGGCAAGTCCTACGGACAGCTCACCGTCCGGTCCGCCACCGACCTCTCGGTGAACGCCGTGTACGCGCAGATGGCCGTCGACGTCGGCCCCAAGAACGTCCGCGGGACCGCCGTCGACCTGGGCATCCCCTCCACCACCCCCGACATGCCGAACGGGCCCTCCATCGCGCTGGGCACCGCGACCGCCTCCGTCCTGGACATGGCCGAGGCGTACGCGACGCTCGCCAACCACGGCAGGCACGGCACGTACACGATGGTCGAGTCCGTCACCAAGGACGACGAGAAGGCGGAACTGCCCGCACAGGACACCAAGCAGGCCGTCCCGCGCGAGGCCGCCGACACCACCACCTCGATCCTGCAGAGCGTTGTGGAGGGCGGCACCGGTACGGCCGCGCAGGCCTCGGGACGTACGGCGGCGGGCAAGACCGGCACCGCCGAGGACGACAAGGCGGCCTGGTTCGCGGGCTACACGCCCGATCTGGCCACCGTCGTCGCCGTGATGGGCCAGGACCCCGACACGGCCGCCCAGAAGCCGCTGTACGGGGCGCTGGGGCTGCCCCGGATGAACGGCGGCGGGCCGCCCGCGGAGGTGTGGGCGCAGTACACGGCGCGCGCGCTCAAGGACACCGAGCCGCAGGACTTCGACCTCCAGCTCCAGGAGGGCGCCTCCGTGCCCCCGCCGGTCGAGACCCAGGCACCCAACCCGGACACCCCCAACCCGCCGCCCGGCCGGACCGAGGGCCAGGACGAGGGCCGCACGCAGGGGCAGACCGAGGGCGGGACGACCGACGGCGGCACGACGGGCGGCGCCACCACGGACGGTTCGACGGGCGGGACGACCGGCGGCACCACCGGGGCCACGACCGACGCGGGCACCACCACGGGCGGCACCACCGGCGGCCCGACCAACGGCGGGACCACCACCGGTGGCGCCACCGACGGCGGCACCACCGGCGGGACCACGGACGGCGCGCCCACCACCGGAGGCACGACGGCGGCCACCCAAGGCGGCGTCACGGCGGGCCAGACGACCACCGGGACGACGGCCGGAGGCGCCGACCGGCCGCGCCGCCGGGCACGCACGAGCTGAGCCGCGGGGAGGGCGCGCCGCCGCTAGTGGCCGGAGGTCGCCTTGAGGCCGACCACGGCCACCAGCAGCAGACAGACGAAGAAGATCCGGGCGGCGGTCGCCGGCTCACCGAACACCAGCATGCCGAGCACCGCCGCACCGGCCGCGCCGATGCCCACCCACACGCCGTAGGCGGTACCGATGGGCAGGGATTTGGCGGCCTGCGAGAGCAGCACCATCGAGGCGACGATCCCGGCGCCGGTGAACAGACTGGGCCACAGCCGGGTGAACCCGTCCGTGTACTTCATCCCGACCGACCAGCCGACTTCGAGCAGACCGGCGACGACCAGCAGAACCCAGGCCATGACAGACACCTCCGAGAGACGTACGCGCGCGTACGCGGCGTACACGCGGGGTGCGTCGTCTTGTCATGACCCGGTACGACGCGTCTCGTCGGGGTGCTCCACCGTAGCAAAGCGGCGCGGGCGGCGGCGGGCATGGCAAAGGGCTGGTGACGGCGGCCACCAGCCCTTCCGTTCCGTTCCCGCGACCGCGCGGATCCGGGGGTACAGGGGAACAGGGATACAGCACTACAAGGGTTACGGCTTCAGAGATAGAGCCCCGTCGAGTCCTCGGACACCCGCTCCGAGGCGACGGCGTGCAGATCGCGCTCCCGCATCAGTACGTAGGCGATACCGCGCACCTCGACCTCGGCACGGTCCTCGGGGTCGTAGAGCACCCGGTCGCCCGCCTCGACGGTCCGCACGTTCTGGCCGACGGCGACCACCTCGGCCCAGGCCAGCCGCTTGCCGACGGCGGCGGTCGCCGGGATCAGGATGCCGCCGCCGGAGCGCCGTTCGCCCTCGGGTGTGTCGGACCGGACCAGCACGCGGTCGTGGAGCATCCGGATGGGCAGCTTGTCGTCGTGGGTGTTCTCGCTCACGGACCCGAACCTACCTGTCCCTGCCCCCGGCGTATGCCGAAGGGCCACGGAAGAAGAAGCCGGACGAGGGGGCGGGAGCCGTCAGCCGCGGCGCTTGCGGGCGGACGACAGGGCGAACAGCCCCACCAGCCCCACGGCCAGCAGCGCGACCGGCACGACGCGCTCAAGGCGGGGCGCGCCCTCCTCGTTCACGAACTGGGCCTTCACGTCCGAGACGGCCCGGTTCACCGCGACGAAGGCACGGCCGGCCGTCCGGTCCACGGCCGAGGCGACCTTCGCCTTGGCGTCACCGGCGATCGTCGACGGGTGCAGCCGTACGCCGATCTCGTCGAGGGTCACCGCGAGCTCGTCCCGGCGGCGCCTGATGTCCGCCTCGATCTGCGCAGGGGTCCTGGCTTCCGACACTGCGCCGCCTCCGTCTGTTCGGTCGGGGTATGGGGTTGTCAGTCATCGACAGTCTGTCAGCTCTACCGGCGATGCACTGTCACAGGCCCCCATTAGGCTCTGCTGGAGTAAGACTGCCCCGTTCCTTCCGGAGGAAGATCCCATGAGCGAGCGACTCGTCCCCGGCGACACCGCCCCCGCCTTCACCCTGCCCGACGCGGACGGCAACGAGGTCTCGCTCGCGGACCACAAGGGCCGCAAGGTCATCGTGTACTTCTACCCCGCCGCCCTCACCCCCGGCTGCACCAAGCAGGCCTGCGACTTCACGGACAACCTGGAGCTGCTGGCCAGCGCCGGTTACGACGTGATCGGCGTCTCCCCCGACAAGCCGGAGAAGCTGGCGAAGTTCCGCGACCAGGAGTCCCTGAAGGTCACCCTCGTCGGCGACCCGTCGAAGCAGGTCCTGGAGGCGTACGGGGCCTTCGGCGAGAAGAAGCTGTACGGCAAGACGGTGACCGGCGTCATCCGCTCCACGGTGGTCGTGGACGAGGAGGGCAAGGTCGAGCGCGCGCTGTACAACGTGAAGGCGACGGGGCATGTCGCGAAGATCATCAAGGATCTGGGGATCTGAGGAGTCGCGCTCGGCGTCGCCGCATTTGGGGTGCAACCGTCCGGTCGACGGCGCCGCCGCTCCCGAACTGCCACGCGGCCAGAAGCACTTGGCGCCGGTAAGCCTCCGCAGGTGAGCCGGCACCCGCCCCATCCACCGCGGCTGCCTGCCCCGGTATCATGACAGGCGGCTAGCGGCGGTGGTGCAACTGGCGACACAGCAGACTTAGGATCTGTGGCCCGTGAAACGGCTTGAGGGTTCGAATCCCTTCCGCCGCACCCGAACGGCCTGCGAATCGAAGGATCGGCTCGCAGGCCGTTTCTGTGCGCGCTCTCAGCCCAGCAGCTCCCGCACCACCGGTACCAGCGCTCGGAACGCCTTGCCGCGGTGGCTGATCGTGTTCTTCTCCTCGGGCGTCAGCTCCGCGCAGGTGCGGGTCTCGCCCTCCGGCTGGAGGATCGGGTCGTAGCCGAAGCCGTTCGTGCCCGTGGGCTCGTGGCGGAGGGTGCCCAGGAGGCGGCCCTCGACCACGCGCTCGGTGCCGTCGGGGAGGGCCAGGGCCGCCGCGCAGGCGAAGTGGGCGCCCCGGTGGGGGTCCGCGATGTCGGTGAGCTGGGCCAGGAGCAGGTCCAGGTTGGCCTTGTCGTCGCCGTGGGTGCCGGACCAGCGGGCGGAGAAGATGCCGGGGGCGCCGTTCAGTACGTCCACGCAGAGGCCCGAGTCGTCGGCGACGGCGGGCAGGCCGGTGGCGCGTGCCAGGGCGTGGGCCTTCAGGAGCGCGTTCTCGGCGAAGGTGACGCCGGTCTCCTTGACGTCGGGGATCTCCGGATACGCGTCGGCGCCGACCAGTTCGTGGGGCAGTCCGGCGTCCGCGAGGATCGCGCGGAGCTCGGTGATTTTGCCGGCGTTGCGGGTGGCGAGGATCAGGCGGGTCATGCCCCCAGTATCGCCGGGTGCGTCCGGCGTCATGGCGTCACGGGGTGCAGACCTTGCCGACTTCCTTCGCCGCGTCCTTGACGGGGCTGATGTCGGGTGTGCTGTCGCCGTTCTTGATCGCCGAACGTACGTTGCCGACCGCCTTGTTGAGGTTGTCGACCGCCTTGGAGAGATCGGCGTTGTCCGTCTTGTTCTTCAGCGACGACAGGTTGGTGTCGATGTCGTTGAGGGCCTGGTCCGCCTGCGCCGGGTTGTCGGTGGCGTTGGAGACCGCCCGGCCGAGGTCGTCGACGCTGGAGGCGATCGCGTCGGCCGTCTGGACGCAGTCCAGCGCCTTGCTGACCGCGCTGCACCCGACGGCGGCGGGCAGGGCGATCACCGCGGTGGCGGTGGCGAGCACGAGGGCGCGGCGGCTTCTGCGCATGGGCGGGTCCTCCCCGGGGTGTACGGACGGGCGTACGGTTCGGCCCGTACGCCCGTGCCGGTAGGGACGCGGGGAGTGGCGCTGTGGTTGCCGCGCCCGGCCCTACGCGCCGAGCGTGCGGCCCAGCGCCTCCGTCTGGAGCGCGGCCAGGTCGGCGCAGCCGCCGGTGGCGAGGTCGAGGAGGGCGTTGAGCTCCTTGCGGTCGAACGGCTCGGCCTCGGCGGTGCCCTGGACCTCGACGAAGCGGCCGTCGCCGGTGCAGACGACGTTCATGTCGGTCTCGGCGCGTACGTCCTCCTCGTAGCAGAGGTCGAGGAGGGGGGTGCCGTCGACGATGCCGACGGAGACGGCGGCGACGGTGCCGGTGAGGGGCTGGCGGTTGGCCTTGACCAGCTTCTTGGTCTGGGCCCAGGCGATGGCGTCGGCGAGTGCCACGTACGCGCCGGTGATGGCGGCGGTGCGGGTGCCGCCGTCGGCCTGGAGGACGTCGCAGTCGAGGACGATGGTGTTCTCGCCGAGTGCCTTGTAGTCGATGACGGCGCGGAGGCTGCGGCCGATGAGGCGGGAGATCTCGTGGGTGCGTCCGCCGATCTTGCCGCGGACGGACTCGCGGTCGCCGCGGGTGTTGGTGGAGCGCGGCAGCATCGAGTACTCCGCGGTCACCCAGCCCTCGCCGCTGCCCTTGCGCCAGCGGGGGACGCCTTCGGTGACGGAGGCGGTGCAGAAGACTTTGGTGTCGCCGAAGGAGATGAGGACGGAGCCCTCGGCGTGCTTGCTCCATCCGCGTTCGATGGTGATGGGGCGGAGCTGGTCGGGGGTGCGGCCGTCGATACGAGACATGCCACGAGCGTAGCCCGTGGGCGTCTCGCTCCTGGGGGCGTGCCCCCCGGCCCCCCTTCCGGGGCTTCGCCCCGTGGCC
>NZ_JBJHPC010000413.1:0-6579 GCF_045257485.1 Streptomyces sp. YS-3
GGGGAGGGGTGGGCCGGTAGGCGGCGGCACCGGCACCGGGCAGCTCTTGGACCGTCATGACGAAGCACCTCCTCGTGAGAGCGGGAAGGAGGCACGGCAGTGTGATGCGCCTCACCTACCGATTGTTCGGTCGAGAGCGCATTTTGGCTACAGGCACCGCGAGCCTGTGGACAAACGGTTCTGCACAGCCTGGGATAGAGACAGGTCGTCCATGCTAGGGAGGCGGGGGGACATGGCAGCTGAACAAATGGCCGACGAGGGCCAGGGCCCGGCGGCACGGCCGCTGGACGCCGTGGACCGCGACATCCTGCGCATGCTCCAGACCGACGGGCGCGCGTCGATACGGTCCGTGGCCGAGCGTGTGCACGTGTCGCGCGCCAACGCCTATGCCCGGATCAACCGTCTGCTGGACGACGGGGTGATCCGCGGCTTCACCGCGCGCGTGGACCACGAGAGGGCGGGGCAGGGCGCCTCCGCCTACATCACGCTCAAGATCGTGCAGAACTCGTGGCGCACGGTCCGCGAGCAACTCCAGGCCCTGCCGGGTGCCGCGCACATCGCCCTGGTCAGCGGCGACTTCGACGTCCTGCTGCTGGTGCACTCGCCGGACAACCGGGCGCTGCGCGAACTGGTCCTGACCAAGCTGCAGTCGATCCCCGAGGTGCTGTCCACCCGGACGCTGCTGGTCTTCGAGGAGACCGACCTGGACCCGGGCCCCGGCACGCCGTAGGCGCCCGGACCCGCCTGCTTCACGCGCGCGTCAGGAGTGGGTGCGCAATCCGTCGAAGGCGAGCTGGACGACGGTTTCGGTGACCTGGGCGCGCTCGGCCTCCGATTCGCGCTGCGGCCGATACCACTCCACCAGCGAGTTCACCATGCCGAAGAGCAGCCGGGTCGCCAGGCGTATGTCCATGTCGGACCGGAGGTCGCCGTCGGCGGCGGCGGCCTTGAGCAGGTCGGAGACCCGCTGGTCGAACTCCCTGCGCCGCTCCATCGCCCAGCGCTCGGTCTTGGTGTTGCCCCGTACGCGCAGCAGCAGCGTGACGTACGGAAGCTCCGCCATCAGCACCTCGACCGTACGCCGAGTGACGTACTCGACCCGCTCGATCGGCCGGCCGCGGGTGGCGCCGGGCTCCTCCAGGACGGCGAACAGGCCGTCGATGGCCCGGCTGACGGCCCGCCGCAGCAGCTCCTCCTTGCCTGCCACATGGTGGTAGATGGACGACTTGGAGATGCCGGCCGCCTTGGAGAGGTGCTCCATGGAGGTGCCGTCGTAACCGCGCTCGTTGAAGACCCGCACGGCGACCGTGAGCAGGGTCTCCGGGGTGTACGTGTCCCGCTTGGCGGTGGTCATGAGGCGGCCTCCTCGCCGTTGCTGTACGACTGCCGGTAGAGGGCGAGCGAGGGCGCGTACCGTCCGGTGGGGCAGCGCTCGTGCATCGCCGACAGCAGGTCGTACGCCCAGTCCCGGCCGAGCCCGCGGCTCCATTCGACGGGCCCGAGCGGGTAGTTGACGCCCAGGCGCATCGCGGTGTCGACGTCCTCCGGTGTGGCGACGCCCCGGGCGACCGCGTCGGCGGCGAGGTCCGCCAGCATCGCGACGGTACGCGCGACGATCATGCCGGGCACGTCCCCGATGACGCTGACCTTCTTGCCGAGCTTCTGGAAGAGGCCGACGGCCTCGCTCACCGCGCGCGCGGAGGTGTCCTCGCTCGCCGAGAGCGCGACGCGGGTCGCGCCGCGGTAGTCGAGGGCGAGGTCGAAGTAGACGACGTCCGCGTACTCGACGGAGGTGCGCCCGTCGGCCGGGACGAGCTGGCCGTCCCCCGGCAGCCCGATGTAGGGGCCGCCCGACTCGACGCTCTTCACCTCGATCCCGGCCTCGCGCATCATCGCGACGAGCTCGGCGGCGGGGCCGAGGTCACCGACGACCGTGACGGCCGCGGGCGCCTCGGCGGGCTCGGCGGTGTGCGGCTCGGGGCGCGCCGCGCCCTCCCCGTAGCCGTACCAACCGCGTCCGCTCTTGCGGCCGTGCAGACCCGCCTCGACCAGTCTGCGCTGGGCCAGCGAGGGGGTGAACTTGGGGCTGTGGAAGAAGGCCTCCCACACCGAGCGCGTCACGGCCTCGTTGACGTCCTGGCCGATGAGGTCGGTCAGCTCGAAGGGGCCCATGGCGAAGCCGCCGCTCTCGCGCAGCACGGCGTCGATGGTGGCGGGGTCGGCGCCGCGCTCCTCGTACACCGCGAAGGCCTCGGCGTAGAAGGGCCTGGCGATGCGGTTGACCAGGAAGCCCGGGGTGTCCGCGCACCGCACCGGGGTCTTGCCCCAGGCTTTGACCGTCTCGTACGCGCGCGTGGCGGCGGCCTCCTCGGTCGCGAAGCCGGAGACGACCTCGACGAGGGGGAGCAGCGGCGCCGGGTTGAAGAAGTGCAGTCCGACGAAGCGGCCGGGGTGGCGCAGGCCGCCCGCGACGGCGGTGACGGACAGCGAGGATGTGTTGGTGGCGAGCAGGCAGTCCTCGGCGACGATGTCCTCAAGGTCGTTGAAGAGCCGCTGCTTGACGTCGAGTTGCTCCAGGACCGCCTCGATGACCAGTGCGGCGTCCGCGAGCTCGGTCGGCTCCTGGGCCGGGTGCAGCCGGGCGAGCGCGGCGTCGCGCCCGGCCGGTGCGATCCGGCCTTTCTCCACGAGCCGCTCCAGGCGGCCCGCGATGGCCTCGGCGGCCTGGCGCGCCCGGCCGGGGACGGCGTCGTAGAGCCGCACGGGGTGCCCGGCCACCAGGGCCACCTGGGCGATGCCCTGCCCCATGGTCCCGGTGCCGACGACGGCGACGGCCCGGTCCGGTCCGACGGCAGGGCTTGGTTCGATGGCGGTCATGACGCGATCCTCCCCGATGCGTTGTCCACAGGTTCGACGGACCCCCTTGTCCCGACCGATCGTTCGGTTACTCTAACTCTGTCCGCCCGTCCCTGCCCAGCTCGACGAGGAGTTGGTCCGTATGGCCGCCCAGCTCAGCCCCCAGCAGCTCACCGAGTCCCACCGGACCACGCTCGACCAGGCCCTGGAAGCGATCCGCACGCGTGCGTACTGGTCCCCCCACCCCGAGCATCCCAAGGCGTACGAGCACGACGGCAAGGCCGCCTTCGACGCCCTGCTCGGCTCCCGCTTCGACCTGGACCAGCCCGGCACCGACGACTGGACGGGCGCGGAAGTCTCCCCGTACGGGACGGAGTTGGGCATCACCTACCCGCACCCCGACCTGGAGGTGCTGCTGCCGGCGATGAAGGCCGGCATGGGCGCCTGGCGCGAGGCCGGGCCCGAGCTGCGCGCCCTGGTGTGCCTGGAGATCCTCTCCCGCGTCTCCGCCCGCACCCCGGAGCTGGCGCACGCCGTCATGCACACCAGCGGCCAGGCCTTCATGATGGCCTTCCAGGCGGGCGGCCCGCACGCCCAGGACCGCGGCCTGGAGGCGGTGGCGTACGCGTACCGGGAGCAGACCCGCACCCCGTCGGACGCGGCGCACTGGTCCAAGCCGCAGGGCAAGCGCGACCCGCTGGAGCTCAGCAAGACCTTCATTCCCGCCGCCCGCGGCATCGCGCTGATGATCGGCTGCAACACCTTCCCGACCTGGAACGGCTATCCGGGCCTGTTCGCCTCGCTCGCCACCGGCAACCCCGTCCTGGTCAAGCCGCACCCGCGCGCGGTGCTGCCACTGGCCCTGACCGTCCGGATCGCCCGCGAGGTCCTGGCCGAGGCGGGCTTCGACCCGAACCTGGTGGCCCTGGCCGTCGAGCGGCCCGGCGAGGGCATCGCCAAGACGCTGGCCGTCCGCCCCGAAATCAAGATCATCGACTACACCGGTTCGACCTCGTTCGGTGACTGGCTGGAGGCCAACGCCCGCCAGGCGCAGGTCTACACCGAGAAGGCCGGCGTCAACACGGTCGTGGTGGACTCCACCGACAACTACAAGGGAATGCTCTCCAACCTGGCCTTCTCGCTGTCCCTCTACAGCGGCCAGATGTGCACCACCCCACAGAACCTGCTGATCCCCCGCGACGGCATCAGCACCGACGCGGGCGAGAAGTCCTACGACGAGGTGGTGGCCGACCTCGCCGCCTCGGTCGGCGGCCTGCTCGGCGACGACGCGCGCGCCAACGCCATCCTGGGCGCCCTGGTCAACCCCGATGTGAAGGCACGGCTGGAGGCCGCGTCCGGGCTCGGCGAGGTCGCCCTGCCCTCACGCGAGATCGCCAACCCGGAGTTCCCGGACGCGGTGGTGCGCACCCCCGTGATCGTCAAGCTGGACGGCGCCAAGCCGGACGCGGAGGCGGCCTACCTGTCGGAGTGCTTCGGCCCGGTCTCCTTCGCCGTGGCGGTCGACTCCACGGACGGCGCGCTGGAGCTGCTGCGGCGCACGGTCCGCGACAAGGGCGCCATGACGGTCGGCGCGTACACCACGTCGCAGGAGGTGGAGCGCGCGGTCGAGGAGGTCTGCATCGAGGAGTCCGCCCAGCTGTCCCTGAACCTGACGGGCGGCGTCTACGTCAACCAAACGGCGGCGTTCTCCGACTTCCACGGCTCCGGCGGCAACCCGGCGGCGAACGCCGCCCTGTGCGACAGCGCGTTCGTGGCCAACCGCTTCCGGGTGGTGGAGGTCCGCCGCCAGGCCTGACGCGCGCGTACCGGCACCCGCGCCGGACCCGGCCGCCTCTAGGGCGCCGGGTCCGGGATGGTGGCGTAGCGCTGCACCCAGGCGTGCATCGCGATCGCCGCTGCGGCGCCCGCGTTGATCGACCGGGTCGAGCCGAACTGGGCGATCGAGCACACCGCCGAGGCGTGCTCGCGCGCCTGCTCGGTCAGGCCCGGCCCCTCCTGCCCGAACAGCAGCACACACCGCCGGGGCAGCACCGTGCGCTCCAGCGGCACCGCGCCCGGCAGATTGTCGATCCCGATGATCTCCAGCCCCTCGGCCGCCGCCCACGCCGTCAGCGACTCGGTGTCGGGGTGGTGGCGTACGTGCTGGTAGCGGTCGGTGACCATCGCGCCGCGCCGGTTCCAGCGCCGGCGCCCCACGATGTGGATCTCCTTCGCGAGGAAGGCGTTGGCGGTCCGTACGACGGAACCGATGTTGAAGTCGTGGCCCCAGTTCTCCACCGCCACATGGAAGTCGTGGCGGCGGGTGTCCAGGTCCGCGACGATCGCCTCCCGCGTCCAGTAGCGGTAGGCGTCGACGACGTTGCGCCGGTCGCCGTGCGCGAGCAGCTCCGGGTCGTACCGCTCCCCCTGCGGCCAGGGCAGCGGATGCGGCCCCACCCCGACCTCGGGCGCGAAGCCGTCGTCGTACTGAAGCGGCTCCGGCGCCGGGGTCTCGGCGCCGGAGGAAGGGCTGGGGCTGGTCTCGCTGCTCACGCCACGAGCGTACGGGGCCGTTGCTCCTCGTCCGCACGCCCCCGCGGGGCCACCCGGCGCGCCAGCCGCTCGCGCAGCCGCCCGGCACGCCCGCCCAGCCACCGCAGGAACCCGGTCGGCAGGAACACCGCGTCCGCCGCGATCATCGCGAGCGAGAAGAACGGCAGCCCGAGCAGCAGGGCGATACCGGCGTGCTCCATCATCATCGCCACCAGCAGGACGTTCTTGACCCGCCGATTGAAGAGCGTGAACGGGAACGCGACCTGGACGGCGACCGTTCCATAGGTGAGCAGCATGACGATCAGGCCGCTGCCGCCGAGGATGTCCGACAGGGCGGGCCAGGGCGAGAAGTAGTCCAGGTGCAGCGGGTAGTAGAGCGCGGTGCCGTCCTGCCAGCGCGAACCCTGGATCTTGTACCAGCCGGCGGTCGCGTAGATCAGACAGACCTCGGCCATGATCACGACCATGGTGGCGTTGTGCGCCAGGTTGGCGACGACGTCGAGCAGGGCGCGCGGATCGCCCTGCCCATACCGCCCGGCGGCCCACCACAGCGCCTGCACCGCCCACAGACCCCAGAAGATCAGCAGCCAGCCGCCGCTCGCGTCGCCGAGCAGCGTCACGGCGAGGAGGCAGACACCGACGACGGTCCACAGCACCGGCCCCACCCGGTCCACCACCGGCTCACCGGTCCGCGCGAACCGCGCCGCGGCCCGCTCGCGCCGGCGCGCGTCCAGCGACCAGACCTGACCGCAGCGGGTGAGCACCAGATAGATCGCCATCAGATGGATGACGTTGTCGCCGCCGTCCCCCATGAAGACGGACCGATTCTGCAGCGACAGGACACCCACCATGAACAGCACGGACATCGTCCGGGTGCGCCAGCCGAGCAGCAGAAGGGCGCTGGAGAGCACGGCGACGGCATAGACGGTCTCGAACCAGAGCGTGCTGTTTGTCCACAGCAGCGCCGTGAAGGCATGGTTGCCGTCCACCAGCCGCTGGGCCATGTCCCAGCTCCACGGGCCGTCCGGGCCGTACAGCTCACGGCGGTGCGGCAGCTCGCGCAGCAGGAAGAGCAGCCAGGTCGCGGAGAAGCCGATACGGACGATCGCACTCTGGTACGGGCCGAGCGCCGCGCCCGTGACCCGGCGCAGGGCCTGGGCGGGCTTGGGC
>NZ_JBJHPC010000414.1:0-6551 GCF_045257485.1 Streptomyces sp. YS-3
CGGTATGCCCCGTCCGCAGGGCGGCGCCCCGCGTCCGGGCGGTGCCCCGGGCGGTAACCGTCCGAACCCCGGCATGATGCCGCAGCGTCCCGCCGCGGGCCCGCGTCCCGGTGGTGGCCCCGGCGGCGGCCGTGGTCCCGGTGGCCCCGGTGGCCGTCCGGGCGGCGCCGGCCGGTGCCCCCGGTGGCGCCCCGCGTCCGCAGGGTGGTCCCGGTGGCGCTCCGCGTCCGCAGGGCCAGGGTGCTCCCTCCGGGCGTCCCACCCCGGGCGGTATGCCCCGTCCGCAGGGCGGCGCCCCGCGTCCGGGCGGTGCCCCGGGCGGTAACCGTCCGAACCCCGGCATGATGCCGCAGCGTCCCGCCGCGGGCCCGCGTCCCGGTGGTGGCCCCGGCGGCGGCCGTGGTCCCGGTGGCCCCGGTGGCCGTCCGGGCGGCGCCGGCCGTCCCGCGGGCGGCGGCTTCGCCGGCCGTCCGGCAGGTCCCGGCGGCGGCGGTCGTCCCGGTGGCGGCGGTGGCTTCGGCGGCCGTCCCGGCGGTGGCGGTGGCGCTCCCGGTGGTGGCGGCGGCTTCGGCGGCGGTCGTCCCGGCTTCGCCGGTCGTCCCGGCGGCCCCGGTGGCCGTGGCGGCACGCAGGGTGCCTTCGGCCGTCCCGGCGGGCCCGCCCGTCGCGGTCGCAAGTCGAAGCGTCAGAGGCGCCAGGAGTACGAGGCCATGCAGGCCCCGTCCGTGGGCGGCGTGATGCTGCCTCGCGGCAACGGCGAGACCGTTCGCCTGTCGCGCGGTGCGTCCCTCACCGACTTCGCGGAGAAGATCAACGCCAACCCGGCGTCGCTGGTCGCGGTCATGATGAACCTCGGCGAGATGGTCACTGCCACGCAGTCCGTCTCCGACGAGACCCTCCAGCTCCTCGCGGGCGAGATGAACTACCAGGTTCAGATCGTCAGCCCGGAGGAGGAGGACCGCGAGCTGCTCGAGTCCTTCGACATCGAGTTCGGTGAGGACGAGGGCGGCGAGGAGTACCTCGTGGCGCGTCCGCCGGTCGTCACCGTCATGGGTCACGTCGACCACGGAAAGACCCGACTGCTCGACGCGATCCGCAAGACGAACGTCGTCGCGGGCGAGGCCGGCGGCATCACCCAGCACATCGGTGCCTACCAGGTCGGTACCGAGGTCAACGGTGAAGAGCGCAAGATCACCTTCATCGACACCCCCGGTCACGAGGCGTTCACCGCCATGCGTGCCCGTGGTGCCAAGTCGACCGACATCGCGATCCTCGTGGTCGCGGCCAACGACGGCGTCATGCCGCAGACGATCGAGGCGCTCAACCACGCCAAGGCCGCCGGCGTCCCGATCGTCGTCGCGGTCAACAAGATCGACGTCGAGGGTGCGGACCCGGTCAAGGTCCGCGGTCAGCTGACCGAGTTCGGTCTGGTGGCCGAGGAGTACGGCGGCGACACCATGTTCGTCGACATCTCCGCCAAGCAGGGTCTGCACATCGACTCCCTGCTGGAGGCCGTCGTCCTCACCGCCGACGCCTCGCTCGACCTGCGGGCCAACCCGGAGCAGGACGCGCAGGGCATCGCGATCGAGGCCCACCTCGACCGCGGTCGCGGCGCCGTCGCCACCGTCCTCGTCCAGCGCGGTACCCTCCGCGTCGGCGACACGATGGTCGCCGGTGACGCCTACGGCCGAGTCCGCGCCATGCTCGACGACAAGGGCGAGAACGTGGAAGAGGCGGGTCCCTCGACTCCGGTCCTCGTCCTCGGTCTCACCAACGTCCCGGGCGCCGGCGACAACTTCCTGGTGGTCGACGAGGACCGTACGGCCCGTCAGATCGCCGAGAAGCGTGCCGCCCGCGAGCGGAACGCGGCCTTCGCCAAGCGCACCCGCCGGGTGTCCCTGGAGGACCTCGACAAGGTGCTCAAGGCCGGTCTGGTCCAGGACCTCAACATCATCATCAAGGGCGACGCGTCCGGTGCGGTCGAGGCTCTCGAGTCCTCGCTGCTCCAGCTCGACGTCGGTGAAGAGGTCGACATCCGCGTCCTGCACCGCGGTGTGGGTGCGGTCACCGAGTCCGACATCGACCTGGCGATGGGCTCCGACGCCATCGTCATCGGCTACAACGTCCGTGCGGCCGGCCGTGCCGCGCAGATGGCGGAGCGCGAGGGCGTCGACGTCCGGTACTACTCGGTGATCTACCAGGCCATCGAGGAGATCGAGGCGGCCCTGAAGGGTCTGCTGAAGCCGGAGTACGAGGAGGTCGAGCTCGGCACCGCGGAGATCCGCGAGGTCTTCCGCTCGTCCAAGCTCGGCAACATCGCGGGTGTGCTCATCCGCTCCGGCGAGGTCAAGCGGAACACGAAGGCCCGCCTCCTCCGGGACGGCAAGGTCATCGCGGAGAACCTCAACATCGAGGGTCTGCGCCGCTTCAAGGACGACGTCACCGAGATCCGCGAAGGCTTCGAGGGCGGTATCAACCTCGGAAACTTCAACGACATCAAGATCGACGACGTCATCGCGACGTACGAGATGCGCGAGAAGCCGCGCGGCTGATCGTCGCAGCTGGCTCGGGGCCGGTCGGCGGATATTTCCGTCGATCGGCCCCGGCCGTTGCGTGTACGGTTCTGATGTCCCCGCCAAGTGGTCGGCGGGGCCGTCTACCCCGGACCGGCGGGACATCCGGACACCTATGTATGTGGGGACGCTCTCCTTCGACCTGCTTCTCGGCGACGTACGGTCGTTGAAGGAGAAACGCTCCGTCGTCCGGCCCATCGTGGCCGAGCTCCAGCGCAAGTACGCGGTGAGCGCGGCGGAGACGGGTGCCCAGGACCTCCATCGCAGGGCCGAGATCGGTCTGGCGGTGGTCTCCGGCGAGACCGGGCACCTCACGGACGTACTGGACCGGTGCGAGCGGCTGGTCGCCGCCCGGCCGGAGGTGGAGCTGCTGTCGGTGCGACGCAGGCTCCACAGTGACGAAGACTGAACACTGAGCTCGAGCAAGGCAAAGAAGGAGAAGGACCAGTGGCCGACAACGCGCGGGCGAAGAAGCTGGCGGACCTCATCCGGGAGGTGGTCGCCCAGAAGCTGCAGCGCGGCATCAAGGACCCGCGCCTCGGTACGCACGTGACCATCACGGACACCAGGGTCACCGGCGACCTGCGGGAGGCCACGGTCTTCTACACGGTCTACGGCGACGACGAGGACCGGGCCAGCGCCGCCGCCGGACTGGAGAGCGCCAAGGGCATCCTGCGCTCCGCGGTCGGCGCCGCCGCCGGCACCAAGTTCACGCCGACCCTGACGTTCGTGGCGGACGCCCTCCCGGAGAACGCCAAGACGATCGAGGACCTCCTCGACAAGGCGCGGGCCTCGGACGCCGCGGTGCGCGAGGTCTCCTCGGGCGCCAAGTACGCCGGCGACGCCGACCCGTACAAGAAGCCCGGTGAGGACGACGAGGACGACGAGGGTACCGCCGCCGAATGAGCCAGAACCCGACGCCGGACGGGCTTGTCATCGTCGACAAGCCGTCCGGCTTCACCTCGCACGACGTCGTGGCCAAGATGCGCGGGATCGCCAGGACCCGCCGCGTCGGCCACGCGGGCACGCTTGACCCGATGGCCACGGGCGTGCTCGTCCTGGGCGTCGAGCGGGCCACCAAGCTGCTCGGTCACCTCGCCCTGACCGAGAAGGAGTACCTCGGTACGGTCCGCCTCGGCCAGGACACGGTCACCGACGACGCCGAGGGCGAGATCATCTCGTCCACCGACGCCTCGAAGGTGACCCGCGAGGGCATCGACGCCGGGGTCGCGGCGCTGACCGGCGCCATCATGCAGGTTCCGTCGAAGGTCTCGGCCATCAAGATCGACGGCAAGCGCTCCTACGCGCGCGTGCGCGGCGGCGAGGAGTTCGAGATCCCGGCCCGTCCGGTGACCGTCTCCTCCTTCACCGTGTACGACGTGCGCGAGGCGGTCGCCGAGGACGGCACCCCCGTCGTCGACCTGGTCGTCTCGGTGGTCTGCTCCTCCGGTACCTACATCCGCGCCCTCGCCCGTGACCTGGGCGCCGGGCTCGGCGTCGGCGGGCATCTGACGGCGCTGCGCCGCACCCGGGTGGGCCCCTACGGGCTGGACGCGGCCCGCACCCTCGACCAGCTCCAGGAGGAGCTGACCGTGATGCCGGTCGCCGAGGCGGCGGCTGCCGCGTTCGCCCGCTGGGACGTGGACGAGCGGCGCGCCGGGCTGGTTCTGAACGGGGTGCGTCTGGACATGCCCGAGACGTACGGGAACGGGAAGCCGGTCGCCGTCTACGGGCCGGGCGAGCGGCTCCTCGCGCTGGTGGAGAGCCAGCGCGGCAAGGCCAAGAGCCTGGCGGTGTTCGGCTAGACGCGCTTCGGCGGACGCGGCCGGGACCCGTCCCGCGTTCCCAAACCTGTGGCGGGCTCCTTGCGAGCCCGCCACCGGTGTTTTCACCCTTCGGGGCAGGCGCTCGTAGTGAAAGAGGGGTGCACTGGGGGGCGCTTTCGCCGCGCGTTCTTCTCGGGCGGATCATCCCAGAACTACCGTTTCGGACATGGGACGCGGGGACGGTGGCGGGGGCCGGGAGACACTGGTACGGATCTGCGATCTGGCGGGACGCACCCGGGGCACCGGCTTCGTCGCCGACGACCGCGGCACCGTCGTCACCAGCCATGAAGCGGTGGACGGACTCAGCCGGGTGGTGCTGCACGCCCCCGGGGAACACACCTGTCTCGCCGAGGCCGACGCCGTCACCCCGCTGCCGGAGGCGGGCCTCGCGCTGGTGCGTACCGAGGGGCTGGAGGTATGCCCGCTGCCCGTCGCCGCCCGGGAGGCCGTCGCGGCGGGCACGTATGTGCGGATCGCCGCGCACGGCTGGCGCGAGGCGCGGGTGCTCGGCGGGTCGCCCGTCACCTACACCGCCACCGACCGCTTCCATCTCCTCGGCTCCGCCCTGGAGCTGGCGATCGGCACCGAGGGCGCCGACGCGCTGCGGCTCGGCGGGGAGGCCGCGGGCGGGCCGGTGCTGGACGCGGCGACCGGCGCGGTGCTCGGGGTGCTCGGCACCGCCCTGCACGCGGAGCACCGGGCGGCCGGGTTCGCGGTGCCGCTGCGGCCCGACGCCGGCCCGCTGGAGGAGCTGCTGCGGCGCAACGCGGCGACCGTCCCGGCGTACGGCGAGGACCTGAACCTGGCGGGCGCGCTCCAGCTCACCGCGACCTCCGTGGGCTCGGCCGGCGGCCCCGGCGAGCGGGGCGAACCGGTCGAACGGCGGCTCACCGTACGGCACTTCGCCGACTTCGCGGCCGGCCCCGCCCGCGTCCTCGGCCTGGTCGGCGACCCCGGCACCGGCCGCACCACCGAACTCGCCGCCCTGGCGGCCCGCCGCGCCCGGGGCGCCGAGCCCGCCCCCACGGTGTGGCTGCGCGGCGCGGACCTGCGCGCGGGCGACGGGTCGGTGGCCGACGCGGTGGCGCGGGCGCTGCGGCAGGCGGGCCGGATCGTGGCGGCCTCGGGGGCGCCCGGCGACATGGACCGCGCCACCCCGGAGCGGGTGGCGCGCCTCGCCTTCGACGCCGGGCGCCCCCTGCTCGTCCTGCTGGACGGGCCCGAGGAGATGCCGCCGCTCCTCGCGCACCGGCTGCCCGAGTGGACGGCCGGGACGGCGGCCTGGCTGCGCGAGGCCGGGGCGCGCCTGGTGGTGGCCTGCCGCCCCGAGCACTGGGAGCAGGCCGGGGCGCTCTACCCGCCGGAGGCGCTGTACCCCGCCGAGGCGCCCCGGCTGCCGCACGCCGTGCGGCTCGGCGATCTCTCCCGCAAGGAGGCGGCCCGGGCCCGTGAGCGGTACGGCATCCCGGACGGCGCCCTGGCCGAGGGGGCCGGACGCCATCCGCTGACCCTGCGGCTGCTCGCCGAGGTGCGCGAGGCGCTGCCGGGCGAGGTGGCGGGCCGTCCCGGCCGCGAGGACGTCTTCGCCGCCCATCTGGACCTGATGTGCCTGCGGATCGCGGTACGGCTGGCGGCGGCGCGGCGTCCCGCCCCGCACGGCTCGGCCGTGCGGCGGCTGGCCGCCCGGGTCTCGGGCCGGGTCCACGAGGCGGCCCGGCGCTGTCTGGGCCCCGGCCAGGGCGAACTGGACCGGGAGAACTTCGAGGAGATCTTCCCCTGGCGCACCGGCTGGGCCTCGGCGGTCCTCACCGAGGGCCTGCTGGTCCCGGCGGGCTCGGGCTACCGCTTCGCCCACGAGGAGCTGGCCGACTGGCTCCAGGCCGCCCATCTCGACCTGGACGCGGCGCTGCACGCCCTGGTCCACCGCTGGTGCGAGGACGCGTCCGGCGCCGAGGACCACACCCCGGCCCGGCTGCCGTCCCGCCCCGGCACGAGCGGCCCGGGCGACGACGCGACGGAGTACGTGCCGCCCCCGCCCGGATCGCGCGCCGCCCGGGCCGCTCGTGCCGGGGCGGGACGGCAGCCGGGCCGGGGTGTGGTCCTCGGCGCCGGACGCGTCCTCGCACCAGCGGTGGACCAGGGCGTGCAGCGC
>NZ_JBJHPC010000415.1:0-6539 GCF_045257485.1 Streptomyces sp. YS-3
GGGTGGGGGAGGGCCAGGCGTTGGTGCCGGTGCCTACGGCTCCCTTGCCGTCACCCTTGTAGAGGTTGAAGCGCTGCTGGTTGTTCCACAGGCCGCCCAGGTCGGTCCGGCCGTCGCCGTTGAAGTCGCCGGACAGGACGACGGGCATGCTGCCCCAGCCCTTGTCGGGCCAGATGGAGGTGCCCTTGTCGAGACCGCCGGTGGTGGTGCCGTTGTAGCGCAGGAGGCTGCCGTCGCCTGCCAGGGCGATGACGTCGTCGCGGCCGTCGCCGGTGAAGTCCCCGGCGGTGATGCGGCGCATGTTCACCCAAGAGGAGTCCGGCCACATCTTGCGGCCTGCGCCGAGCGTGCCGTCGGTGTTGGCGGCGTAGGCGTAGAGATCGCCCTTGTCGCCGGCGTTCCATACGGCGAGGAGTCCGTCGCGGCCGGAGCTGTCGGCCTTGAAGCGGGTCAGCTGGAGCATGTCGTTCCAGTTGGTCTTCTCATCGCTCCACATCGGCTTGGCGGCGGCGAGGGTGCCGTCCGACTGCCCGGCGTACAGGCGCAGTGCTCCGTTGCCCCATACGGCGGCGATGTCAGTGATGCCGTCGCCGTTGAAGTCACCACCGATGATCTTCTTGATGCCCGTCCAGCCGTTGTCCGTCTTCCACAGCGGCCGGCCGAACTCGAAGGTGCCGTCGGCGCGGCCCGCGAAGGTGTACAGGTTGCCGTCCTTGGTGATGGCGGCCAAGTCATCGCGTCCGTCGCGGTTGAAGTCACCGCTCGTCATCACGGAGGTGACGTTCGGGATCAGCGACTGCAGACGCACCTCGGGGGTGGTCTGACGTATGTGCTCGACCCACGGGGCCAGGTCGTCCACGCGGACGTTGACGGCGCCGGTGCGGGTCTCGGCCGGGTTCGCGCCCAGGCAACCGCCCTGCCATGAACGTGAGTTGACGGCCGCCAGCTCGACACCGCCGTCCTTCACCCGCAGCGCCGGTCCGCCCGCGTCGCCCTGGCAGATCACCGCGTCGCCGGAGGCGTTGAGGGCGACGGTGCCGGCGTCGGCGGAGGCCACCGTGAACGCGCCGGAGTGCAGCTTGTCGGGCACCCACTCCGTCTTCGTCCGTCCGAATCCCAGTGAGGTCAGCTGCTCACCCGCCGCGGGAGCACTCGTGGCGAGCTTGGCCGGGTCCACGCCGACGACCGGCCAGGCAAGCTTGACCATCATCAGGTCACGGTCCGCGTGGGGGACGAGGTCGACGGCCTCGACCACATTGCCGCCCGTCTGCCTCAGGTCGGCGCGGCCCACCGTCACGGTGGTCCTGACCGAGGGTTTACCGGCCGCGGCGGCCTTGCCGTCCACGACGAAACAGCTGGCGGACGTCAGGACCCACTGCGCGTCGACCAGTGCGCCGGTGCACGCCGAGTTCTCACCGATGTTGAGCTTCGCGGTGAAGGCGTAGGTGTTGGTGGGGACTTCGCTGCCGGAGAGGGCGGAGGCGGGGAGAGCGGTCAGGGTGCCGGTGCCCACAGCAGTGGCGAGCAGGGCGGTGGTCCACGAGTAGCGTGAACTCTTTCTGGACATCTGCATTCCTTGTAACTCGTGATGGTGGTGCGGTCAGGTTTCGGCCGACGGCGGGAATGGGGTTACTGGACCAGTTCCATGTGCGGATGGCCGGGGGATACCGAGCAGACGTGGAGTTGCAGGTCGTAGCCCCGGGCGAGCTCGAGCAGGGTCGGGTTCCACGGTTCGGGGTCGGTGAGCGACGCCGTGGAACGGGCTTGGTCCTCGTAGGGGATCCAACTGTGGGTGCTGGAGTCCCATTCGGACGAGGCGATGGTCAGCAGCGGATTCATCTCGGCGTCGCACGCGGGGCACAGCCGGGGGACGGGGTCGGTGAGACCCCAACGGGTCCAGCCGCCGACCTTCCAGCCCGGAGCCACGGACAGCTTGTTCAGGTAGAACTCCTGCGGGGCGACGACGTAGGAGCTGTCCACAGCGGACCCGGCCGGCTCCCATCTGCTCCAGTCGTCCAGCTGCTGCTGCAACTCCCCGCTCAGCTCCATGGGGTTGGGGTACTCGGTGACCTGCTCCGGCGCCAGCAGGCACGGCTCCGGCAGGTAGCCCGGGAACTGCACCACCGGCGGCTGGGGAGGTGCGGCGAGGATGTCGGTGACATCGGCGGCGCACCTCCAGAAGAGCGCGGTCTCGGGCTTCTCGGGGTGGTCGAAGGGGCACCACAGCACCTGGAGCAGATCGGCGCCCGCGGGCGGACGCAGCAGGGGAACGTCACGTACGTACAACTGGGCCACCGGCAGCAAGGCGACCGGCCCCTCGGGCCATGGGCGGCCGGCACTGATGCGTCCCTCGATGGCCCGTTCCTCGGCCGTGTGCTGGGCGGCGTGCGGGCCGTCGTGCGCTCGCAGAGCCACCCTCGCCCGGATGCGCCGCTGAAGGCGCACCTCGTGCGGCGCGAGGGGCGCGTTCACCTGGTCCCATCTGTGCGGGCCGGGGCAGTACGGCCACGGCTCGTCGGCGGGCCACAGCAGCGGCCCGCCGACCGAACTGTCCTGCGGTGACGGAGTCCCGGGCCGGGGGTGCAACCGGGTCGCCCGGCGCGCCAACGGGGCCAGCTGAGGAAAGACCGCCGTGACGTCGACCGGCCGCGGCGGGGTGGTACGGCTCATTCCGGCTCCCGTTGGTGTGGTTCGATCGCGGTCAGTTGCCGAGGTTCAACTGACCGGTGTCCGACTTGGTGTTGGGGATGTAGACGTCGGGGAACAGCGGCTGGGTCGATCCGTCCGCCCGCTCGATCCTGGCGGTCATCGTGACCCCCACGGGCACTGTGCTGGTGCTGTCCTGGTAGTCGGGCGTCACCTGGTAGAAGATCGCGTCGTTGGGCCCGATGGTGCCGTCCTTCACCGCCTTCTGGGCGATCACCTCGAAGGTCCGCATGCTGGGAGTTCCGGTGTTCATTCCCGCCTGCCAGCAGGGGACGAGGTTGAGCTGCCCGCCGTCCTGTACCTGGCCCTTACCGCCGAGGATGTTGGCTATCAGGTGGCACCGGGCGAGCCCGTACGGCGCCGAGGCGCCGGGCGCCGCGTAGGGGCGGGCGTATTGCTGTGCGTCCTGCCAGCCGGTGATGTCCCCCACTGCGGGGCTGCCCGTGCCGGGCACCTTACCCAGGCAGGCCTGTGCCATGGCCGCCCGAACACCGGCCGCGTCGGGCGGGGTGGTGTTCTTGTTGCGGTGCGCGACCGGATCGGTGGTGTTCCTGATCCACCCGTTGCCGGACTGGAAAGCGTCGGTGGGTGATGCTCGCAGGCAGGCGGCCTGCGGCTCGGCGACCGACGCGCTGATGTCGACCTTGAACTGCTCGGCCTCCAGCACGCGCTGATTCGTGAAGCCGTCGGAGAGCTGTCCCTCGGCGGCCTGTTTGTCGGCCAGCGGGACATGGGCCCGCACGCAGCGCTTGCCCGCACCGCCTTCCAGTACGGAGAAGTCCCAGCCACCCGTGCTGTGGGTCGGGATGATCTCGGCGCACTGAGCGCCGTCGGTTCCCCCCTCATGGGTGGCGGCGAAAGGGAATTCGCCGCAGCTGTCGGTCGGAACGATGTCCGTCCGCTCCTGGAAGGGCTTCGAACCACCACTTCCGCAGGTCCGAGCCGTACGGTCGGCGATGTCGTTCTTCGCCCGGGTCAGCGGCTTGTCGCGTCCCCAGCCGTCGGCGAGGTTGCGCTGACCCCACAGGTATCCGGCCGCCGCGGCGCCCGCGTCCGATCCGTTGGGCAGCGTGCCCATCGGGATCACTGGCATGAAGCTGGGGACGACGCAGCCGGGGGCGGGTGTGCCGGTGCCGTTGGCCGTGTCCCGGACGTCATCGTCGCAACGGATCTTCTCCGGGTTGCTCCAGGCGGCGTTCGGGTCCGTGATCTGCGCGCCGGGGGACGTCACGAACAGTTTGTACGACGTGGTGAAGTCGAGCTTGGTACCAGGGGCCGGGGCGGAGGCGTACTCCACCGTGCCGCTGATGATCTGGTCCTTGACCAGACTCTTGCCCTCCCACGGGCTGGGGTCGGTGACGGTGCAGCCGGCCGAGCAGGCGGCCCTGAACTTCACCCCCAGGGTGGTGACGGCGTCCGTCGCACCGGTCATCATGACCCTGACCTGCTCTTTCCAGGTCTTGCCCTTGGCGGGCAAGGTGGCACCGGTGGAAACGCTCAGCGTTCCGGTTCCGAGCACCCTGCCGTTGCTGTCCTTGAGCGTGTACAGCACGGTCAGGTCGTACGCGCAGTACTGGAAGCGGTTGTAGTACCACGTCGCGGGAGTCGTGATCGCGCAGCTGCCCTCGTCGGCCGCGGCTGGGGCCGCGGGTGGAATGGTGGCGAGGGCCCGCTTCCCTGCGGTGGCCGCCGGCTTGGGGCTGATCGTGACACAGGCCTGGACGGCCCCTGCCCGGCGCTCGCGGGAACCGGCGCGCGTGGGCTCGCAGTTCTCGCCGCGGGTCGGGGTGACGGGCCGGGTCTTGGCGGGGATGGCGACGCGGGGCAGATCGCCCAGGTCGATTCTGTCCGCCTTGTGCCGGGGCGCCTCCGACAGCGGCGACTCCGCGGCCTTGCCGGTGGCGGCGGCGCCCGGAGTGGTTGACGGAAGCGGGGGTGTGGCGTCGGCGGCGGCGGTGCCGGTCGCGACGACGCTCAAAGCGAGGAGGAGGCCGGGAAGTATCCGTCTCGCACGTGGTGAAAACATATCTACTCTCGGTAGGTGGCCATCCCGAGCACGCCCTGACGGGCCGTGTGATCAGGTGAGATGAGCTGCGCTCTGCCGGGCTCGCCGGAGCCCGCCGCGCCGGGCGGTCGCGGCAGCCACGCGCGCCGTGGTGGCACGGGTTTGTGGCCTGCCGCCGACGCGAGAACCCGCCCCCGTGACGGGGGCGGAGTCCGAGCGGCCGGCACGGCGAGCAGCGCGGGTCCTATGCGCGGGGACCCGGGGCAGGTCGCGTCACCAGAAGGACTTGACGAGGCCGGACACGGCGTCGCCGACCTTTTCGACCTCTCTGATGACCGGCTTGGCCACGGCCGTGGCGGCCTTTCCGCCGCCGCGGGTGACGAGCTGCAGTGCCGTGCGGCCCGCGGAGATGGCGAATTCGCCGCTGGTGAAGCCGTATTCGATGCCGGTGGCGATCGCGCTGACTCCGGCGGCGGCAACGGAGATACCGAGGCAGACGGCTGCGATGCTGCCGAGGATGGGCGCGGCGGGCCAGAAGACGCACGCGACGCCGAAACCTGCGGCGAGGAGTCCGGCGGCCGTGCTCACCTTGTCAGCGGTGTTGGCCCACCACTTGGCGTCGTTCCACCATTCGTCCTGGCCGGGTTGGCTTCCCTTGGGGTTGACCGTGTCGTTCTGCGTGGTGTTCGACGGGTTGCGGTTGGCGTCCCGGTCCTTCTGTGCCTGCTCGGCCGCGGCACGCGCGGCTTCCCGCACCTCTGCCGCGCGCTTGTCGGCCGCGGTCTGGCGTGCCTCGGCGGCTGCCGCGGCTGCGGTCTTGGCGTCCCGGCCGGCGTTGAGCTCGGCCTGGTGGGCGTTGGCGGCGGAGGCCGCGGCGCTGTAGGAGGAGGCGAGTGCGCTGCGGGCCGCGTCGATGGCGCGGTTGGCGGAGTTGTTCGCCGCGCGGGAGGCGCTCTGGGCGGTGGCGGCGGCGTCCTTGGCCTTGTCCGCCGAGGCCTGGGCGTCGGCGGCGGACTTGTCCGCCGCGCTTGCCTGCTGGCGGGCCTGCTTGGCGTAGTCGTCGGCCAGTGCGGCGGAGTCCAGCGCCTTCTGGGCCCAGTGCTGGGCCTCGGTCCCGGCATCGCGGGCCACGGCCGCGACCTGGGAGGCGAGGGCTGCGTCCTGCTGCGCGTCCTGGGCGAGTTTGGCCGCTGCCGCGATGGTCGCCTGCATGGCGGCGGCGTGGCTGAGGGAGTCGTAGTCGAGCTGGGCGGCCTTGTGCTGGACGGATTCCACGAAGCGCCGGCGCATCCAGGCGGGGCCCTCCATGGCGACCTCGGCATAGGCCTTGGAGTACGCGTCGCCGGAGGCGATCACCTTCATGGTGGAGACGGCGTCGTCCTCGGCGATGGCGTCCGCCAGCTCCTCGTCGAAGAACTTCTGGAGGGCTTCGGGGGTGTTGGTGTTGAGTGCGTCGTTGGCGGCCTTCGTGACGGCCTTGCCGGGCTTCTCGTTGAGGATCTTGAGGATGTTGACCCTGTTGTCCTCGGCCCGTGACTTGATGACGCCGCCGGTGTTGAAGTCCCCTTCCGCGGGGATCCCGCCGGTGAGGGCCTGGACGGCCGCCTTCGCGACGGCCGGCTCGGAGACCTGGGCGATGAAGAGGATGGTCTCGCGGTCGTCCTGGGAGGCGGCGAGCTGGCGGTCGAGGTCGATCCAGGAGTAGACGTCGTAGTCGGATCCGGCGAGTGCGAAGCGGGCGGCCTGACGGGTCCAGGTGCCCTTGGAGTCCAGCAGTGCGGTGGCTGCCTGGCGGCCGAGGGTGGCGGCGACGGCGAGGTCGTCGTTG
>NZ_JBJHPC010000416.1:0-6530 GCF_045257485.1 Streptomyces sp. YS-3
ATCCCCCACCCCCCTTGTACGGAATGTCCACCCCGGCACGACGATGGCACATGTGTTCGCTCAGCGTCGAGCACATGATCGGCCATCCCCGGGGGCCGACCGGCTCGGGGCGGGCGGAATTGCGTTGCCCGGCGGCCCCCGCATGAGGAAGGCTTCCCGCCATGTCAGCGAACCCCACCGGCGACGCGTCGGCCCCCACCACCGACGACACTCCGCACAACGCCGCCACCGGCTCGCACGCCGTGGCCGCGCTCTTCTCCCACGGCCGTCTGACGGCGATCCCGCGCAAGGCGGCCCGCCGTGAGCAACTGCTCGTCCACCTCAAGGAGACGCTCTTCGAGGCGGGACGGCAGTACACCGAACGCGAGGTCAACGAGGCGCTGCTCACGGTCCACGACGACTTCCCGGCGCTGCGCCGCTATCTGATCACCGCGGGCCTGCTGACCCGGACCCGCGACGGCGCCCGCTACGAGCGGGCCGCGTAGCCGAGAGGCCACCGAGCCCCGGGCTCGGTTGCGAGGTGCCTCGGGAGGGCGGAAGGTGATGCGGGGCGGCCGGTCCGGTGCCTCTTCCTCCCGGAACGGGGTATCCGTATCGGCGGACCCGGAACGAGACACCCGTGTCGCCCGCACCGCGGCCGGGCGCCCCGGGGGATCGCCCCTCCGCTACCGTGAGCGGCACCATACGCAGCGTAGCCATTACACTGCGCGACGGCACACCACCACAGGCGGCTGGGTGCGGGGCGCCCGATATGCGGGAAAATGGTGACCACAGGAAGCCGCCAAGCTAGAGCGATCGGCATCAGTGATGGACAGGACAACCACGGTCCCGGACCGCAAGGCCTCGTCGAGTGCGGCGGTGCTCGGGGCACCGTGCTGGGTGAGCCTCATGGCGCGCGAGCTCGAACCCGCGCTCCAGTTCTACGGAGCCGTCTTCGGCTGGACCTTCCGCGGCGGGCGGCTCGGCGAGCAGTTCCGGGTGGCGCTGGACGACGGCGAGCCGGTGGCCGGGATAGGAGCCCTGGCGCCCGCGCTGCAGGTGGCGGTGGCCTGGACGCCGTACTTCGCGGTCCAGGACGCCGACGCCACGGCGGCCCGCATCCGCGAGCGGAGCGCCACGGTCGCCGTGGGGCCGGTCGCCTTCCAGACGGGACGCGGCGCGCTCGCCGCCGACCGGGACGGTGCGGTCTTCGGCATCTGGCAGGGCAAGCTCGTCGACGACTGGGAGTCCTGGCGCGACCGCGAGCCGGCCTGGCTGCGGCTGCGCACCCGCAACGCCTTCGAAGCGGCGATCTTCTACGGCGAGGTCCTCGACTGGGCCGATGAGCGGCCGGGCTGCTGCGACGTACGGTACGAGGCGGAGGAGGTCGTGCTGCGGCACGGCGGCCATATCGTGGCCCGCCTCAGCTCGGGCGCCCTGGAAGCGGCGCCGGACCCGACCATCCGGCCGCACTGGGAGGTCCACTTCGTCACCACCGATGTGCCCGCCAAGACGGCGGCGGCCCGCGCCCATGGCGGCATGGTCATCGCCCAGGGCACGGCCGCGGGCGGCCCGTGGGCGACGATCCGCGACCCGGACGGCGCCACGTTCACCGTCAACACGCGCGCGGCAGCGGCGGCGAAACCCACCCCTTGACCCCGCCGGTTCCGGGCCCGCCGGGTCCGGCTCAAAGGCGCTGATCAGTCGCGAATTTGCCTGGTCGAGGAAGTGATAACTTGGCGCGATGGCACTGCGCAACGCCGTTCTCGCCGCGCTCCTGGAGGGCGAGGCCTCCGGATACGACCTGGCCAAGGGGTTCGACGCGTCCGTCGCCAACTTCTGGATGGCCACCCCGCAGCAGCTCTACCGCGAGCTGGAGCGGATGGAGTCCGACGGCCTGGTCCGAGCGCGGCTCGTCCAGCAGGAACGCAGGCCCAACAAACGCCTGTTCTCCCTCACCGACACCGGCCTCGCGGCCCTGCGCACCTTCACCGCGGCGC
This sequence comes from Streptomyces sp. YS-3, assembly GCF_045257485.1. Classification (NCBI taxonomy): domain Bacteria; kingdom Bacillati; phylum Actinomycetota; class Actinomycetes; order Kitasatosporales; family Streptomycetaceae; genus Streptomyces; species Streptomyces sp. YS-3. The sequence goes on from NZ_JBJHPC010000416.1 coordinate 1,980, forward strand.
CTCCCCGCCCCAGCGCGATCCGCGACGAGCTCCTGGTCAAGGTGCAGTCCGTGGACGCGGGCGACGCCGCGGCCGTACGGGAGGCGGTGGCGGAGCGGCTGGAGCGGGCCCGGGCCAAGGTGGCCCGTTACGAACGGCTGCGGGACCGCCTGCTCGACGGGCGTACCGAGGACGAGTACCTGGCCCGTTCCCCACGAGTCGGCCCCTACCTCACCCTGCTGCGGGGCCTCGCCTTCGAGAAGGAGAACATCCGCTGGGCCCAGCGGACCCTGACGGTCCTGGACCGGCGCGCGGCTGCCGCCGAGCACGCGGCGGACACGCCCTAGCCGACCCGGTAGCCCGGCACCGAAGGCCAGCGGACCGTCAGGACGACGGACTCCTCCTCCGCGTACCAGGAGTGGTCCACCCCCTTCCCCCAGACGACGTAGTCGCCCTGCTCGGCCAACGTCACGGCGCCGCCCGGGAGTTCCACCCGGAAGCGGCCACTGATGAGCACCAGCAGCGCGGTGCGCTCCTCGCCGGTCACCCACTCCGCCCGCTCGTCGCCCCGGGGGTGGACGCCCCATTTGATCTCCACCGCGTCGCTGTGCCGCGGGTCCCCGGCGTCCTTGAAGTGCCCGAGCAGCCACCCCCGGTCCAGTGCGGCGTCCTTGCCCGCGTTGCCCGTGTACACCCCGTCGGCGCGCCCGCCACCAGCGGGAACGCCGTTCATGTCGATATCCATGGTGCCCATGGTGTCGTACCCCGGCCGGTGCCTCAGATCAGCGTGCGCCCCCCGTCCAGCGGCAGGAACGTGCCCGTGACCTTGCTGGACAGATCGCTCGCCAGCAGCACGACCGCGTCGGCCACGTCCTCCGCCCGGATCGCCCGGGGCAGGGGTGTTCCGGCGGCAACACGGGCGATCAGGGCCTGCTGGGACGGGCCCGCGTTGGCGTCGGTGGGGACGAAGCCGGGGGCGACGGTGTTCACCCGGATGTTGTCGGGGGCCAACTCCCGTGCCAGCGCCCGCCCGACCGCGTCCTGGGCGCTCTTGGCCGCCGTGATCTCGACGGGCACGGGATAGGGGTTGTGCGTGGCGGAGGCACCGATCATGACGATCGAGCCGCCGCCGCGGCGCCGCATCGCGGGGACGACGGCGTGGCAGCAGGCGAGCGTCGCGTCGAGCTGGGAGGCGACCGCGTCCCGCACCGAGGCGATGCCCTGCGGGGTGTCGACGAAGCATCCGGCCGCCCCCGCCCGGGCGGCGACCGCCTCGGTGCCGACCATCACATTGCAGACCAGGACGTCCGGCGCGCCCAGCGCCGCCGTGCTCGCCGCCACCACGGCCCGTACCTGTCCGAGGTCGCTGACGTCCCCCGCCACCGCCACGGCCCGCCCGCCGACCCTCTCGATGTCGGCGACCACTCCGGCCGCGGCCTGGGCGTTGCGGAGGTAGTTCACGGCCACGGCGGCCCCGTGCGCGCCCAGCGCGCGGGCGACGGCGGCGCCGATCCCCCGGCTCGCGCCCGTGACCAGAGCCACCCGGCCGTCCAGTAACGCCGATGACATACGTCCACTCCTCTTCGTTCGCCGCGGCGCCGCCCGGCCTCTGACGGCCCGGCGTCACACCCGCCACTCGTATGACACTTTTGTGTACTTTCAGCCGGATCTGAGGGGTCTTCTTCCTTAGGTCTGGAATGATCCACCACGGCTGTCCGGCAGCCCGCCCGAACCCCGCCACGAGACCGGGCGCCGTCTACCCCTCAGGATGTTCCGCCCATGGCCGTCTTGTGCCGACCTGCCGTCGCCGTGCCCGAGCACGTGATCACCTCTGAGCAGACTCTCGATCTGGTGCGCACCGTTCACGCCGACCATCCCCAGCTCGCACTCGCGCTACGCCTGATCGAGAACACCGGAGTGGCCGAACGGCATCTCGTCCAGCCTCTTGAGGACACGCTTCGCCACCCGGGCTTCGAGGTGCGCAACAAGATCTACGAGGCGGAGGCCAAGGCACGGGTGCCGCAGGTGGTGCGGCAGGCGCTGGAGACGGCCGAGCTGTCGCCGCGTGACATCGATCTGATCGTCTATGTCTCGTGCACGGGGTTCATGATGCCCTCCCTGACGGCCTGGCTGATCAACACCATGGGTTTCCGGCCGGAGACCCGGCAGGTCCCGATCGCCCAGCTCGGCTGCGCGGCGGGCGGCAGCGCGATCAACCGGGCGCACGACTTCTGCACCGCCTACCCGGGGGCCAACGTCCTCATCGTGGCCTGCGAGTTCTGCTCGCTGAGCTACCAGCCCACCGACGTGGGCGTCGGGACCCTGCTGTCCAACGGACTCTTCGGCGACGCCGTGGCCGCGGCGGTCGTCCGGGGCTCCGGCGGCACCGGCATCCAGCTGGAGCGCAACGGCTCCTACCTCGTACCGCAGACCGAGGACTGGATCGCGTACGCGGTGCGCGAGACCGGATTCCACTTCCTGCTCGACAAGAGGGTCCCCGGCACGATGGAGGCCCTCGCGCCCGTCCTGAGCACCCTCGCCGACCGGCACGGCTGGAACGCCTCCAACCTGGACTTCTACATCGTCCACGCGGGCGGGCCGCGCATCCTGGACGACCTCTGCACCTACCTCGGTGTGCCACCCCGGGCATTCCGCTTCAGCCGCGCCACGCTCACCGAGTACGGGAACATCGCCAGCGCCGTCGTCCTGGACGCCCTCCGGCGGCTGTTCGACGAGGGCGGAGCGGAGCACCGGGCCAAGGGCCTGATCGCCGGGTTCGGGCCGGGCATCACCGCCGAAGTCGCCCTGGGGCACTGGACCGTCCAGGGCGCGCCGGACAGGACCGCGGCGCCCGGGGAGTCCGCCGTGCCGAGCGCCGCCGTGCCGGAGCCCGCAGTCTGACCGCACACCACCGAGACAGGAGAAGAACGCCATGGCCGAACCGCAGATCCACTTCTGGGCGCCGCCGGACCTGCCGGGCCTCGCCTTCGACCCGCTGCTCGCCCGGCTGCTGCACGAGGAGCCGGTGGCCCGGGTGCGACTGCCCAACGGCGAGGGCCACGCCTGGCTCGCGACCCGCTACGACGACGTGCGGTTCGTCTCCGTGGACCCGCGCTTCAGCCGGCAGGCCGTGATGGGGCGCCAGGTCACCCGGCTCGCCCCGCACTTCATCCCGATGGACGGCGCCGTCGGGTTCGCGGACCCGCCGGACCACACCCGGATGCGGCGCGTGGTCGCCAGCGCCTTCACCGCCCGCTCGATGCGCCGCCTGCGCGACCACGCCCAGCAGGTCGCCGACCGCCTCCTCGACCGGATGGCGGACAAGGGCGGCCCGCTCGATCTGATGGCCCACCTCAACCGGCCGTTCCCGCTCGCCATGGTGTGCGCGCTGATGGGTGTACCGGACGAGGACCAGTCGAAGATGGCGCACTGGTCGGACACCATCATCTCCGCGGCGCGCGGCCGGGAGGCCAGCGAGCGGGCCAAGGCGGAGATGGCCGCGTACTTCCGCGACCTCATCGAGCGGCGCCGGGCCGAGCCCGAGGAGGATCTGGCCGGAGTGCTGGCGGACGCCCTGGAGAACGAGGTGCTCGACCGGGACGAGGCGGTCGGCCTCGCCGTGCTCATCCAGATCGGCGGCGCCCACGCGGTGCGCAACAACAGCGCCAACATGGTGTACGCGCTGCTCACCCGGCCCGGACACCTGGCCCGGCTGCGCGCCGAACCGGAGCTGCTCCCGCAGGCCGTGGAGGAACTGCTGCGCTACATCCCGCACCGCAACGCGGTCGGACTCTCCCGGATCGCCCTGGAGGACGTCGAGGTGGGCGGGGTGCTGATCCCCGCGGGCGACCCCGTCTACGTCTCGTACCTCACGGCCAACCGCGACCCGCAGGTCTTCGCCGACCCGGAGCAGCTCGACTTCGACCGGACGCACAACCCGCACGTCGCCTTCGGCCACGGCCCCCACTACTGCCCCGGCGCCACCCTGGCCCGGATGGAGTCCGAGATCCTGCTGCGCTCGCTCTGGGACCGCTTCCCCGGTCTGCGGCTCGCGGTGCCGGAGCGAGAGCTGGTGTGGGAGCGCGGGGCGCTGATCCGCGGGCCCAGGGAACTGCCGGTGCAGTGGTGAGGACCGTCGAGGAGCCGTACCGAGAGGAGAGAGCCGTGGACGACCCCGGCCCGTACACCCGCCCGACCGAGGGTCTGGTGATCCCGCCCGGCGGCGGCCGGACCGTCAGGACCGCCGCCCAGCAGGTGACCTTCAAGGTCACCGGGGCGCACTCGACGGTCGCCTCCACCTTCGAGGTGGTGGTGCCGCCCGGTTTCGACGTCGGCGCGCACGCCCACAGCCGCAGCGAGGAGCTGTTCTACCTGCTGGAGGGTGAGCTGGACGTGCTGGCCTTCGAGCCGAAGGTCCGCACCCGCGACGACTGGCGAAAGTGGGAGTCGCCGTCCGGTCTGCGCCACGTCCGGGCCACCGCCGGGACGATGRTCCTGGTGCCGCCGGGCTGCCCGCACGCCTTCGCCAACCCGACCGGCCGCCCCGCCCGGATGCTCTTCCAGGCATCCCCG
>NZ_JBJHPC010000417.1:0-6487 GCF_045257485.1 Streptomyces sp. YS-3
GGCCGAGGCTGCTACCTAATGGTGGCGACGTCGCCGACGTAGTGCACCTGCACCGCGCCCGGCAGGCCGGTAATGGGCCCGTCGCCATCGTTGGTGGAGTACCGGCACAGGACACCCGGTCGGTCGGGGTGCGGGATCTGCAACTCGCCGATGCCCTCAGTGCCGGGGATTGCTTGGCCCTTGTGCGGGCCGCTCATGACGTAGTCCATGCGCGCGCACTGTGCATCGACGGGCGCTGAAAGGCAAACGGAGGTGATCCGATGGATCTCAGCCATAGCCAGCGCACGGACACCGACGAGGAGGGCGGAGCCGTCCGGCAGCTGCACGCCCAGGGGCTCGGCCGGAACGAGATCGCGCGCCGCCTCAACTGGGGTACCCGCACCGTCTCCGTCATCGCCGCCGACCTCGGCCCGTCCGCGCCACGTCACACGTAGGCGATCACCCGGTTGGGCAGCGGCTTCACGGGCGGCGCGCCGCCTCCTCAGCAACGGGGGCCCGCTCCTGCTCGATCCGTCGGCACGTCCGGACGAGGTCGCCTGCTGCACGCGTCCCAGGAACAGCAGCGGGGCAAGTCTCGACGGCATCTTTCAGACGGGTGTTCGATTGCAGGTCGTCGCCGCCACCTCCGGCACGTAGGCATTTGCAATCTGCTGCAATCCACATCCGCCCGCGCGCGATCCGCCGCATCCTGGTCCTCCACCCAGCAGAGGGAGGGCCCCATGACGCTCCGGTTCATCGGCACCACCAGCGACGAGGGCGACTGCCCCACCCTGTACGAGATCCCCGAGACCGACGAGATCCTCGTCCAGGGAGACCGCGAGACTGACCCCCAGCATCTGGTGCAGCTGCGTGACGCGAAGCCCAGCGAGACGTTCGTACGCGTGCCACGCGCTCTGATTACTCGCTACGCGCCTCGCGCTGCCGCGCCCGAGCTTCAGCCCTTCGCCACCATCGCTCACCTCTTCCGCGAGTTCCGGCACACCGCCTGGCGACTGGAGACTCGCCGCGGCTACGCCACTGACCGCAACAGCGAGAAGTGGCAGCGCTGGCAGGCGGGCGGGAACATCGCCGCCGAGCCCAAGAACCCGTGGCGGCAGAACGTGGCCGAGCAGACGGCGGCCGGGAAGCTCTTCGGCCGGGTACGGCTCATCGACAACCCGATCACAGAGGGGCAACGCTTCCTCCTAGCGAGTGCGCCCAGCAACGTGGGGGCCGGTGAGGACATCCGCTACCTCACCCGCGCCCGAGCCCAGGAGCTGCGTCTGCCTGACTTCGACTTCTGGCTGTTCGACTCCCGCCTCCTCGCCAGGTTCGCGTTCGACGAGGCCGACACCACCCTCGGGGTGTACGTCACCGAGGACCCGGCTGAAGTCCTCGCTGCCTGTCAGGCCCGCGATGCTGCCTGGCACCATGCCGCCCGTACCGCCGAGGGCGTCGGGGCTGTACGTTCCGTTGTGTGAGCAGCGACTTCCAATCCGCCCGCATTGCCCTCGGCGCGCGCTTGCGCGAGCTTCGCGTGGAGGCTGGGTTCGACGGTAAGGACATCGCGGCGGTCCTCGGGTGGCAGCGCTCCAAGGTGAGCCGTCTGGAGACCGGGAAGCAGACCCCCTCGAAGGGCGATCTCACGCAGTGGGCCCAGGCAGTCGGCCGCTCCGACCTCGCGACAGAACTGACGGGGCGGCTGACCGGGCTGGAGACGCACTACCGTTCCTGGCGCCGCCAGTTGGCAGGCGGCCCCGCCGCTCGCCAGGAGCAGGCCATCGTAGAGACCGCCGCTACCCAGATGATCCGGGGCATGGAAGTGGCGCGCATCCCGGGCCTGTTCCAGACACCGGAGTACGCCCGCTACACCTTCCGATCCAACGCCGACTTCCGGCAGCTCCCCCGGGACATCGAAGAGGCTGTACGCACGCGGGCCCGACGCCAGGAGGCGCTGTACGAACCCGGGCGACGCTTCCGCTTCCTGGTGTGGGAGGCCGCCCTGTACGTCGTCACCTGCCCGTACGAGGTGATGGCTCAACAACTGGACCGGTTAACGGGCCTGATCGGCCTGGACACGATCGAGCTCGGCATCATCCCGTTCGGAGCACAGCTGAAGAGGTCGCCGGCGCACGGATTCTGGATCTACGACCAGCGGCTCGTCATCGTCGAGACGATCAACGCCGAGCTGTGGCTGGACGACGAGGACAGCCTCGCCCTGTACACCCGGGCGTGGGAGTGGCTGTCCGAAGGCGCGGTGTACGGCCCGCAGGCCCGCCGCCTGATCAGTCGCGCTCGGTCCTCCATGGAGCGCATTTCGCAACCGCAGCCAACCCCAGATCTGTAATCGCAATCCGGCGCAATCGCGGGGACCTTGTGCAATCGGTCGCCCTACCGTGCTGGCCATGACCCCAGACCCCTCTGTTGAACAGCAGCCCTTGGACGACCCCGCACAGGGTCCGCGATGTGAGGTATGCCATGAGTTCGGCGCGGACATCGTGACCCTCGTGGTCATCGGCGAGGGCGGCGAGGCCTCGACGCATGCGCACCGCAGCTGCACCGTGGCTGCGGCAGTGGGGGCGGTGTCGGGATGACGGAACACTCCCGCGTCGCGCAGTGGCTCGCGTCCGCACTCGACACCCCGTCGAAGGCGTGGCTGGAGTGGGAGCAAGGCGGCGCCGCAATGTTGCCCACCGGCCGCGCGTTCGACGCCGTGCGCATCTCCGCCGAGATCATCCACGCTGTCACGCAGAGCGGACACCCGGACGCCGTCCGCCCGTGTCTTGACCGCCTGGTGGACGGCCCGGTCATTCATGACGCCTACGGCGCGGGAGTCTCGTACTACGCCCTCGTCCCCCTCGGCGCTCGTATCGAGCACACCGGCGCCGACGCCCCGGTCCTCGCTCAGGGGACCTATCTCGGCGTCCCCGATGTGCACCGCACCGCCCGGCCCGGAATGTACTGGCTCCTGCCGCCCCGAGGTGTCGGGGACCTCTGCACGCCGACGGGTGTGGACCGGTTGATCCGCCTCGGCCGTCAACGAATCGAAGACCCTGCGTCGGGACCGGCTGGGCCCGATCTGGAGGCCATCGAGCAGAGGTGTCGCACGCTCCTCACCGTGTCGGCAGACCTGGCGCACGATCTGAGCGCGGCAACGGAGGCCACGCATCGCGCCCGCGGCTACCTGATGGTGGTGCTGCCGGTCCTCGATGACGCCGCCCGCGGGATGCCGGCCGACGCTCCCGCACGCAGCCGCGTCCTGCTGAGCATCACCGAGGCGCACCATCAGCTGGGTCAGGCGCGGGAGGAGGCCGTTCCGGTCCGCCAGTACGCGCACGCGCGACGCCTCGCCGAGTGCTGTCTCGCTCAGTTGGCGTTCCTGCGGGAACTGGACGTGCCGACGGAAGTGGCGGCTTCGGTCGCGGCCGGTCGCTACGGACGGACGAGCTCAGCGAGCGGCACGCGCACGGCCTGAGTAAATGCCAATCAGATGCCCGCACGGTAACTGGTGTATTGGACACGCAACCCCCGTGGCGGCCCTTCCGGTTAGGCCCCCGGGCTGCCGGGAGTGGTCGGCGACGCACCTGCCTTCGGGCAGGGGCGTCGTCATGTTCCCGCCGGGGCGGATGCCCCTGTCCGCCCTCACAAGTACGTCTGGCTGCACGATCTTTTAGGCGTCGGCCAGTGCTCGGCCGTGTCACCCGAGGCAAGGTTCAGCCCGCTCCTCCGGAGCGAGATGGAGCACACAGGCTGCGGTGGCGAGCCCCGTCTCCTCCTTCCCCCCCCCGTACGGCGGTACCGGGCAGGAAGTCGGTCACCTCCATGCCGCTCCCGGCAGCCCCCAGACCGTTGTCCCGCCGCCGTTGCAGCAGGACGCGGCATTGCCCATCGGTAACGACACCCGAGGCGCCACCACCAAGCTGTTCGGCACGGCCGCGCCGCGGTCGTCGTAGTACCCAGTACGGCGGGACCTACCGCTACCCCTCTCCTGGCCGGCCCGTGCTCCGCAGGACCGGCACCCCCATATGACAAAGGCCCCGTCCACAGATCAGCTGATCGTGGGCGGGGCCTCGGCCTGGGTGCCGGTGGTGCTGGGGTCAAAGGCGGTGCATGCGGGTGTAGGGGCTCAGGATGCGGGCGCGTCGGGAGCCGAAGTCGACGAGCATGGCGACTCCGTCCTCGACGCCCACGATCCTGCCCAGGCCGAACTGGTCGTGGGAGACCCGGTCGCCAAGGGCGAAGGTCTTGGCCTGGGGATCGACCGGAGCTTTGAAGGGACTGGTGGGCAGGTGGCGCCTCGGCGCGGACGACTGCGTCATGGTCCTACCAGTATGCGCCGTCCGGGCCCGTACCACCTGCCTCCACTCGTCTCGGATTCGACACGATTGGGCCGGGAGCCCCGGAACGCCATGGGGCGGACCCGAAAGAGTGAACGCGAAAAGGCCCCGGCGCCACCCCCCACGGGAAGCACCGGAGCCCTTGGTTCAGCAGGCGTTATGAGACCTGGAGCGGCCTGATCGCGGTCGGGGCGTGGCCCGGTTCCGTGGCGAGTTCCTCGAACTCGTTGATCGCGTCGATCTTGACGCCCATCGAGATGTTCGTCACCCGTTCCAGGATCGCCTCGACGACGACCGGGACGCGGTACTCCGCGGCCAGCTTCCTGGCCTCCTCGAAGGCCGGCAGCAGCTGGTCCGGCTCGGTGACACGGATCGCCTTGCAGCCCAGGCCCTCGACGACCTTGACGTGGTCGACGCCGTAGACGCCCAGCTCCGGGGAGTTGATGTTCTCGAACTCCAGGTTGACCTGGAAGTTGATGTCCAGGCCGCGCTGGGCCTGGCGGATCAGGCCGAGATAGGCGTTGTTCACCAGGACGTGGACGTACGGGATGTTGTGCTGCGCGCCGACCGCGAGCTCCTCCAGCATGAACTGGAAGTCGTAGTCGCCGGAGAGGGCGACGACCGGGGTCTCCGGGGACGCGGTGGCGACGCCGAGCGCGGCCGGGATGGTCCAGCCGAGCGGTCCCGCCTGGCCGCAGTTGATCCAGTGGCGCGGCCGGTAGACGTGCAGCATCTGCGCGCCGGCGATCTGGGAGAGGCCGATGGTGGTGACGTACCGGGTCTCGGGGCCGAATGCGCGGTTCATCTCCTCGTACACGCGCTGCGGCTTCAGCGGGACGTCGTCGAAGTGCGTACGGCGCTGGAGCCGCGCCTTGCGCTCCTGCGTGGAGGCCGCCCAGGCGCTGCGGTCGGGGAGCCTGCCCGCGGCCTTCAGCTCCTTCGCCACCTCGACGAAGAGCGTGAGCGCGGCCCCGGCGTCCGAGGCGATGCCGTAGTCCGGCGCGAAGATCCGGCCGATCTGGGTCGGCTCGATGTCGACGTGGACGAACGTACGGCCCCGGGTGTACACGTCCAGCTCGCCGGTGTGGCGGTTGGCCCAGCGGTTGCCGATGCCGAGGACGAAGTCGGACTCCAGGAAGTTCGCGTTGCCGTAGCGGTGCGAGGTCTGCAGGCCCACCATGCCGGCGTTCAGCTCGTGGTCGTCGGGGAGGATGCCCCAGCCCATCAGGGTAGGGACGACGGGCGTGCCGGTCAGCTCGGCGAACTCCACGAGCAGCTCGGCGGCGTCGGCGTTGATGACGCCGCCGCCCGCGACGATCAGCGGGCGCTCGGACTCCAGCAGGAGCCCGATCGCCTTCTCGGCCTGGGCACGGGTCGCGGCCGGCTTGTAGACCGGCAGCGGCTCGTAGGTGTCGGGGTCGAAGTCGATCTCGGTGAGCTGGACGTCGATCGGCAGGTCGATGAGGACCGGTCCGGGCCGGCCGGAGCGCATCAGGTGGAAGGCCTGCTGGAACACGCCGGGGACCTGCGCGGCCTCCAGGACGGTCGTCGCGGCCTTGGTGACCGGCTTCGCGATGCTCGCGATGTCGACCGCCTGGAAGTCCTCCTTGTGGAGCTTGGCGACCGGCGCCTGGCCCGTGATGCAGAGGATCGGGATCGAGTCGGCGACCGCGGAGTACAGGCCGGTGATCATGTCGGTGCCTGCGGGGCCGGACGTACCGATGCAGACGCCGATGTTCCCGGCGGCGGCCCGGGTGTACCCCTCGGCCATGTGGGACGCGCCCTCGACGTGGCGGGCCAGCGTGTGCTTGACGCCGCCACCGGCCTTGAGGGCCGCGTAGAAGGGGTTGATCGCCGCGCCCGGCACGCCGAACGCGGTGGTGACGCCTTCGCGCTTGAGGATCTCAACTGCCGCTCGGGCAGCGGTCATACGAGGCATGGAGTGCTCCTGCTTCGGCCTGGCGGATCGGGCTCTGTCGCGCCACCTGAGAGCCGTGATTCCGTAATGCGGAAGTTTAGTTCTGCTATATGGAAGTAACATAGGGGGCGTGCGCAGGCGCGTCAAGGGATCCCCGCGTTCGCCTCCCAGGCGGGCGCGGGTGGGGGACGATGGACCGGACGGGCGGCGAGCACGGGGTGGACGACATGGGTATCGAGGGGACCGGCGGAGC
>NZ_JBJHPC010000418.1:0-6441 GCF_045257485.1 Streptomyces sp. YS-3
GGGGCGCACGGCGCGACTGGCGGGTGTGGACGGCCGGGGCGCTGGCGCCGCTCGGCTGGTGCGCGTACGTCCTGTCGGTCGGCGCCCGAAGGGGTGATCCGCTGGGGGGTTACTTCGCGGTCCAGGCCGCCTGGACGTCCCGCTTCGACTTCGGCCGGGGATCGCTGCGCTTCGTGCGGAAGCTGGCCACCGGGCCCTTCGACCTCGGCTACACGATGGCGTTCCTGATCACGGTGGCGGCGCTGCTGCTGTTCGCCCTGTTCGTGCTGGAGCGTCCGCCGCTGCCGCTGCTCGTCTACACGGCCGTACTGCTGCTGATCACGGTCGGCGGCTCGGGGTTCTTCGAGTCCAAGCCGCGGTTCCTGCTGCCGGCGTTCCCGCTGCTGCTGCCGCTGGCGGCGGCGCTGACGAAAGCCCGGACCGGGGCGGCGGTCACCGTGACCGCGGCCCTGGCCGGGCTGTCGTTCGCGTACGGGGCGTATCTGCTGACGCTCGCCCCGATGGCGCTGTGAGTGCCGTGCCTCAGGCGTCGTCGCCGGGCGTGTCGCCCGCGTCGCCCTCGTCGCCCTCGGTGCCGTCGACGGCCTTCTCCAGGCCGAGCTGCTCCACGAGCCACTTGTCGAACTCGATCGAGGCGCGGACCCAGCTGACCGTCGAGGAGACGAAGTGCTCCAGGGCGACGCCGGTGCCGATCAGCATCTGCGCCTCACCGATCAGACGGACGGCGCCGTCGTCGTGGGTGTGCGTGTAGACCTTGGGCCACAGGGTGCGGCGGTTCCAGTCGTCGATCGTCTCCAGCAGCGCGAGCTTGTCGTCGATGCTGTGGGGGCGGTCGTAGAAGGTCCGCACCGAGAAGACCTGCTGGTCCTCCTCGCCGCGGAACATGAAGTACGTGCGGAACTCCTCCCACGGCGCGGCGAGGTCGCCCTCGTCGTCCACGACGTACTTGAGCTCCATCTGGTCCAGGAGCTGCTTGACCAGATCCTGGTCGGGTACGACGGGCCCGGCCGGTCCACCGGTGGGCTGCGGGCCGGGCTGAGCCCCGAAATTCGGAATCGAGGACGGGTCGATGCTCATCGTGAATCTTCCTTCGTACGGTTCCGGTCATCCTCTCCCATGCCGGGCGGGGGCTGGCAACCCCCGCCACGGGTATCCGCTGTCGGCTGACCGAATCCCGGCGCGGCCACCCTTCTACAGGTGCTTTCCGGTCGCCGCGCCCACGATCAGACCGTCCCCGGCCCGGTCGACGCGGACCGTGTCGCCGTCCTTGACCTCGCCCGCCAGGATCTCCTTGGCGAGCCGGTCGCCGATGGCGGTCTGGATCAGACGGCGCAGCGGGCGGGCGCCGTAGGCCGGGTCGTTGCCCTCGTCGGCGAGCCAGGCCAGCGCCTCGGGCGTGACGTCCAGGGCGAGGCGGCGGTCGGCCAGGCGCTTGGCGAGGCGGGCGATCTGGAGCTCCGCGATGTGCGCCAGCTCGTCCTTGGTGAGCGCCGAGAAGACCACCAGGTCGTCCAGGCGGTTGAGGAACTCGGGCTTGAAGGACGCCCGCACCACCTCCAGTACCTGCTGCTTCTTCTCCTCCTCGCTGGTCAGCGGCTCGACCAGGTACTGGCTGCCCAGGTTGGAGGTCAGCACCAGGATCGTGTTGCGGAAGTCCACCGTGCGGCCCTGGCCGTCGGTGAGGCGGCCGTCGTCGAGGACCTGGAGCAGGATGTCGAAGACCTCCGGGTGCGCCTTCTCGACCTCGTCGAGCAGCACCACGCTGTACGGGCGGCGGCGGACCGCCTCGGTGAGCTGGCCGCCCTCCTCGTACCCCACGTACCCGGGCGGGGCGCCGACCAGACGGGCCACGCTGTGCTTCTCGCCGTACTCCGACATGTCGATGCGGACCATCGCCCGCTCGTCGTCGAAGAGGAAGTCGGCGAGCGCCTTGGCCAGCTCCGTCTTGCCGACGCCGGTGGGGCCCAGGAAGAGGAAGGAACCGGTGGGGCGGTCGGGGTCGGCGATGCCCGCCCGGGTGCGCCGGACCGCGTCCGAGACCGCGCGGACCGCCTCGGACTGGCCGATCAGCCGCCGGCCCAGCTCGTCCTCCATACGCAGCAGCTTCTGCGTCTCGCCCTCCAGCAGGCGCCCGGCCGGGATGCCGGTCCAGGAGCCGACCACGTCCGCGATGTCGTCCGGGCCGACCTCCTCCTTGACCATGGTGTCCCCGGAGGCCTCCTGCTCGGCCTCGGAGGCGGCCTCCAGCTCGCGCTCCAGGGTCGGGATCTCGCCGTACAGCAGCTTGGAGGCGGTGTCGAAGTCGCCGTCGCGCTGGGCGCGCTCGGCCTGGCCGCGCAGGTCGTCGAGGCGCTCCTTGAGCTCACCGACCCGGTTCAGGCCCTCCTTCTCCTTCTCCCAGCGGGCGGTCAGACCGCGCAGCTCCTCCTCCTTGTCGGCGAGGTCGCGGCGGATCTTCTCCAGCCGCTCCTTGCTCGCCGCGTCCGTCTCCTTGGACAGGGCCAGCTCCTCCATACGGAGGCGGTCCACCGACCGCTGGAGCTCGTCGATCTCCAGCGGCGAGGAGTCGATCTCCATACGGAGGCGGGAGGCGGCCTCGTCCACCAGGTCGATCGCCTTGTCCGGCAGGAAGCGGGAGGTGATGTAGCGGTCGGAGAGGGTGGCCGCGGCCACCAGCGCGCTGTCCGCGATCTGCACCTTGTGGTGCGCCTCGTAGCGCCCCTTGAGGCCGCGCAGGATCGCGATGGTGTCCTCGACCGTGGGCTCGGCGACCAGGACCTGCTGGAAGCGGCGCTCCAGGGCCGGGTCCTTCTCGATGCGCTCGCGGTACTCGTCGAGCGTGGTGGCGCCGACCATCCGCAGCTCGCCGCGGGCCAGCATCGGCTTGAGCATGTTGCCCGCGTCCATGGCCGAATCGCCGCCGGCGCCCGCGCCGACGACCGTGTGCAGCTCGTCGATGAAGGTGATGATCTGGCCGTCGCTCGCCTTGATCTCGGAGAGGACGGTCTTCAGGCGCTCCTCGAACTCGCCGCGGTACTTCGCCCCGGCCACCATCGCGCCCAGGTCCAGCGAGACGAGCCGCTTGTTCTTCAGGGACTCCGGGACGTCGCCCTTGATGATCCGCTGGGCCAGGCCCTCCACGACCGCCGTCTTGCCGACACCCGGCTCACCGATGAGCACCGGGTTGTTCTTGGTGCGCCGGGAGAGCACCTGCACCACCCGGCGGATCTCCTGGTCCCGGCCGATGACCGGGTCGAGCTTGCCCTCGCGGGCCGCGGCCGTGAAATCCGTGCCGAACTTCTCCAGGGCCTTGTACTGGCCCTCCGGGTCGGGGGTGGTCACCCTCCGTCCTCCTCGTACTGTCTCGAATGCCTCAAGGAGCTTCTTGGCGGTCGCGCCCTGCTGGGTCAGGAGCTCGCCGGTACGGCCGCCCTTGGCGGCGAGACCGATGAGCAGGTGCTCGGTGGAGAGGTACTCGTCGCCCAGGTCCTTGGCGCGCTGCGCGGCGTCGGCGATGACGGCCAGCAGGTCGCGGTCGGGCTGCGGCGGGGCGACGGTGGAACCGGCCACCTTGGGCAGCGCGGCGAGCAGCCGCTCCGTCCCCGACCGGACGGCGGCCCGGTCGGCCCCGACGGCCGCCAGCAGGTCGACGATGTTCTCGTTCTCCTCGCCCGTCAGGAGGGCGAGCAGCAGGTGCGCGGGCGTCAGGTCGGGGTGTCCGTCGGACACGGCCCGGCTGCTCGCGGCGTTGATCGCGTCCCGGCTCCTGTTGGTCAGCTCGGCGTCCACGTGCGGTCTCTCCTCCTCGGCGCAGGGGGTACGAACTCCATGACTCATCCAGCGTACATAAAGTTGAGCCTATTCCGCTCAAGGTGGCGGGAACGAGTTCCGCGTAGGTTTCGGCGCATGACCACGAGCACGGACACGGGCGCCGCCCCGGCCTCCCCCACGCGTACCCCTGTGGACCCCCGGCAGCCCGACGCGGCCTATCTCGCCTTCTGGCGCGAGCGGCACCTGTGCACGCTGACGACCCCGCGCCCGGACGGCAGCCCGCACCTGGTGCCGGTGGGGGTCACCTACGACCCGGACGCGGGCGTGGCACGGGTGATCGCCAACCGGTCCAGCAGGAAGGTGCGCAACGTGCTGGCGGCCGGCGAGGAGGGGGCGCGGGCCGCGGTCTGCCAGGTGGACGGGCGCCGCTGGGCCACCCTGGAGGGCCGGGCGTACGTACGCACCGAGGCGGGGCCGATCGCCGACGCGGTGGCCCGCTACGCCGAGCGGTACGGGCGGACGCCGCGCGAGAACCCGGACCGGGTGCTGATCGAGATCGTCCTGGAGCGGGCGATGGGCAAGGGCTGAGCCGCGTACGGCCACGCGCGCGTGGGTACGCGGGCGTGGCCGTACCCGGGCAGCACAGCGGCGCCACCGTGTTCAGGTCCACGATGGCGCCGCTGTGTGGGGGAAGCGCCTGAGCGATTTACAACGACGGGGGAATCGCTTCAGGCACTGCGGGGGGTGGCGGTAGATGACTCGGGGTCGAACAGTTGGTGGTCTCGCTGGTCCAGATTGACGAACACCATGCCGTAGCGAACGGCACAGCGAATCGGCTGCGGCGCCCCGCGCGGCCGGCGCAGGCACCGGTAGGCACGGACGTCCTCGTCGTCCTCACGCGCGACCAGGATCGGCTCGCCGAACAGGGTGACCATCAACGAATCGCCACGGTGGGGGATCGCCGTGACGAGGTCGATGAAGTGCCACCCCGAGCGGTAGGCCGTGGCCATTTCGCGCCGGAAGACCCGGTCGTCCGGCGGGAGGCTCATGCGCTTACACCCGCGGGCGCGACCTCCCAGGTAGGCTCCACTGGAGCCGCCAGGACCCGCGTCACCGGCTTGTGCTCCCAGGTGGGCTCTCCCGGAGCCGCCACGGTTCCGTGGGACGGCTTGCTCTCCCACGTGGGTTCCCCACTCGCGGCGAGAGCGCAAAGAGCAGCCGCGACAACGGCTATAGCGCTAAGTGCTCGAACCATCCTGCTCATGGCCGATCTCCACCTCTTTATGATCATTCCCTCCCCCCGCGCATAAGACGATGGCTCACTCTGAGCGCTTCCACCAGCGAGGCCAGGCATCATGTTCCTGTAATTCAGGAGTATGAGGGGGGTGTAATCCGGTTGTATCAGGGGCACTTCGGACATAGTCATGGCCCTACAGACCTGTGCGAGATGGGCAAGACCCTCTACGCCACCGCGTTGCGTACCGGCGGAATAACTCGCACGGAAGCCCAGGCCGCTCCCTGTCTCATCGATCTCGCGCTGCTGCGGCCCGACGCGGACGACGCGGAGCAGCTGCGGCCGGTTCCTCCCTCGGTCGTCCTGAACCAGCTCGTGCAGCCCCTGGAACGCGAGATCCAGGAGCGCAGGAAGCTGTCGATGTCACTGGCCAGCACTTTCGAGCCGTTCATGGCGATCACCAGTGAGGACGCGGCGAGCACCCACGCGATCACGGTCCTCGAAGGCCTGGAGCTCATCAACGCGACGCTGGACCGCGTCATCGACGAGTGCACCAAGGAACTGCTCACCATCCAGCCCGGCAGCGGGCGCAGACCCGAGACCCTGGAGTCGGGCCTGCGCCGGGTCCAGCCGCTGCTCGACCGGGGCGTGGGCATGCGCACCCTCTACCAGCACACCGCCCGCCACCACTCCGCGACGATCGGGTACGTGGAGCGCATCGCGCCCTTCGGCCTGGAGGTCCGCACGCTGGAAGAGATCATCGACCGGCTGATCATCGTGGACCGCCGGGTGGCGTTCATCCCCGCGCGCAGCGACCGCCGCGTCGCGCTGGAGCTGCGGCACGAGGGCCTGGTGCAGTATCTGGTCGGCGTCTTCGACCAGTTCTGGCTGCACGCGGTGCCGTGGGAGGAGGAGGTCCCGTACGGCTCCTCGAAGGCGGAGGGCATCACGGGCGTCCAGCGCTCCATCGCCAAGCTCCTCGTGGAGGGGCACGTGGACGACTCCATCGCGCGGCGGCTCGGGATGAACGTCCGCACCTGCCGCGCCCACATCGCCAAACTGAACGCCGCCCTGGGCAGCGGCAGCCGGGCCCAACTCGGCTACCTCATCGCCCAGTCGGGAATCCTGGAGCAGGACGACTGACGGCGCCGCCCGCCCCATCTCATACGTGCGGTCTCATACGTGCGGATGGCTCCCCGGCGGGTCGTCGTCGTCCGCGGGCCGGCCGCGCTGGCGCCCGCGCGGGCGGTGCGGCATCAGGTCCTTGCCGCGCGCCTCGCCGGTGCCGACGATCGGCAGCGGATGGGCGGGGCGGCCGTCGGGCGTCTGGGGGAACCGCAACAGCCGTCCCGGCGCCGGCGGCCGGCCCGCCTCGGGGTGCCCGGCCGCGTCCCGCCCGCCGTCGCCCTGCGGATGGGCGCCTTCCTCCACGGGAC
>NZ_JBJHPC010000419.1:0-6423 GCF_045257485.1 Streptomyces sp. YS-3
CTGATTCCCGAGGGGGAGGGAGGGCGGTCAGGAGGGCGCCGGCGAGGGGGGCGAGAGGGCGGAAAGGCTCCTCAGCCGTACATCCGCCGCATCGCGAAGTCCACCATCTGCTCGACCGCCTTCGCGTCGAACACCATCCGGTGGTCCCCCTCCATGTCGAGGACGAAGCCGTACCCGGTCGGCAGCAGATCGATCACCTCCGCGCCGGTGATCACGAAGTACTTGGACTCCTTGCCCGCGTACCTGCGCAGCTCCTTCAGCGAGGTGAACATCGGGATGACCGGCTGCTGCGTGTTGTGCAGCGCCAGGAACCCGGGGTTGTCGCCGCGCGGGCAGTACACCTTCGAGCCCGCGAAGATCTGCTGGAAGTCCTCGGCCGAGAGCGAGCCGGTGGTGAACGCCCGCACCGCGTCCGCGAGCGAGGGCGGTGACGGCTCGGGGTACAGCGGCTGCTCTCCGTAGGAGGGCTGCGGCTGGGAGTACTGCGCTTGAGCACCCTGGTTCTGGTCGTAGCCGTACATGGGCGCAAGAGTAGTGCGCCACATATGTGCCCAGAGGGGTTGCGTCTTATTACCGACGGGTAGCATCATCGTAGCTACTTGCTGGTAGAGATGTAACCGATCTGCTTACGGAGCCGTCGCCATGGGGCACTACAAGTCGAATCTCCGCGACATCGAGTTCAACCTCTTCGAGGTCCTCGGACGCGACAAGCTGTACGGCACCGGCCCGTTCGCCGAGATGGACGTCGACACCGCCAAGACCATCCTCGACGAGATCGCGCGTCTCGCCGAGAACGAGCTGGCCGACTCCTTCGCGGACGCCGACCGCAACCCGCCGGTGTTCGACCCGGAGACCAACACCGCGCCCGTCCCGGCGTCCTTCAAGAAGTCCTACAAGGCCTTCATGGACAGCGAGTACTGGCGTCTGGGCCTGCCGGAGGAGATCGGCGGAACCGTTTCCCCCCGCTCCCTCATCTGGGCGTACGCGGAGCTGCTGCTCGGCGCGAACCCGGCCGTCTGGATGTACTCCTCGGGTCCGGCCTTCGCCGGCATCCTCTTCGAGGAGGGCAACGAGGCGCAGAAGAAGATCGCCGAGATCGCCGTCGAGAAGCGCTGGGGCTCGACGATGGTCCTCACCGAGCCGGACGCCGGCTCGGACGTGGGCGCCGGCCGCACCAAGGCCGTCGAGCAGCCCGACGGTTCGTGGCACATCGAGGGCGTGAAGCGCTTCATCACCTCCGGTGAGCACGACATGGAGGAGAACATCCTCCACTACGTCCTCGCCCGCCCCGAGGGCCACGGCCCCGGCACCAAGGGCCTCTCCCTCTTCCTGGTCCCGAAGTTCCACTTCGACTGGGAGACCGGCGAGCTGGGCGAGCGCAACGGCGTGTACGCCACGAACGTCGAGCACAAGATGGGCCTCAAGGCGTCCAACACGTGCGAGATGACCTTCGGCGACAAGCACCCCGCCAAGGGCTGGCTGATCGGCGACAAGCACGACGGCATCCGCCAGATGTTCATGATCATCGAGTTCGCCCGCATGATGGTCGGCACGAAGGCCATCGCCACGCTCTCCACGGGCTACCTCAACGCGCTGGAGTACGCCAAGGAGCGCGTCCAGGGCAGCGACCTCTCGCAGTTCATGGACAAGACCGCGCCCAAGGTGACGATCACCCACCACCCGGACGTGCGCCGCTCCCTGATGACGCAGAAGGCGTACGCCGAGGGCATGCGCTCCCTCGTCCTCTACACCGCCGCCGTCCAGGACGCGATCCAGGTCAAGGAGGCCGCGGGCGAGGACGCCAAGGCGCTGGTGGGCCTCAACGACCTGCTGCTGCCGATCGTGAAGGGCTACGGCTCGGAGAAGTCGTACGAGAAGCTCTCGCACGAGTCGCTCCAGACCTTCGGCGGCTCCGGGTACCTCCAGGAGTACCCGATCGAGCAGTACATCCGCGACGCCAAGATCGACACCCTCTACGAGGGCACCACCGCGATCCAGGGCCAGGACTTCTTCTTCCGGAAGATCGTCCGCGACCAGGGCGCCTCGCTCAACCTCCTCTCCGAGGAGATCAAGAAGTTCCTCGCCGAGCAGTCGGGCCACGAGGAGCTGGGCGGCGCGCTCGACTCGCTCGCCAAGGCCGCGGTGGACCTGGAAGCGATCGTCGGCACGATGATCACCGACCTGACCGCCACCGGTGAGGACGTCAAGAACATCTACAAGGTGGGCCTCAACACCACCCGCCTGCTGATGGCCTCCGGTGACGTCGTCGTCGGCTACCTGCTCCTCAAGAGCGCGGCCGTCGCCGCCGAGAAGCTGCCGACCGCCTCCCCCAAGGACGTCGCCTTCTACACCGGCAAGATCGCCGCCGCGAAGTTCTTCGCCGCGAACGTCCTGCCCGGCGTCGGCACCGCCCGCGCGCTGGCCGAGACCGTCGATAACTCCCTGATGGAGCTCGACGAGTCCGCGTTCTGATCCGACGCGTCACGGCCGCGTCAGCGACGCGTCACCGACGCCACGGACCGTCCGGCGGCCCCCTTCCAGGCCGCCGGACCAAGGGCCCGCTCCCCGCCCGGGGAGCGGGCCCTTGTCTGTCGGCACCCCTGGTTAAGGTGAACGTATGAGCACACCCTCCCGCTTCGACCGCGGACACACCGACGACCTGATGTCCTTCCTCGCGGCGAGCCCGTCGCCGTACCACGCGGTGGCGAACGCCGCCGCGCGGCTGGAGAAGGCCGGCTTCCAGCAGGTGCGGGAGACGGACGCGTGGGACGGGTCGGCGGGCGGGAAGTTCGTGCTGCGCGGCGGCGCGGTCATCGCGTGGTTCGTACCGGAGGGCGCGGCGGCGCACACCCCGTTCCGGATCGTCGGCGCGCACACCGACTCACCCAACCTGCGGGTCAAGCCGCTGCCGGACACCGGCGCGTTCGGCTGGCGCCAGGTCGCGGTGGAGGTCTACGGCGGGACGCTCCTGAACACCTGGCTCGACCGCGACCTGGGCCTCGCGGGCCGGCTCACCCTGCGCGACGGGTCGCACGTCCTGGTCAACGTGGACCGCGCGCTGCTGCGCGTCCCGCAACTGGCCATCCACCTGGACCGGTCGGCCAACGACGGCCTCAAGCTGGACCGCCAGAAGCACCTCCAGCCGATCTGGGGCCTCGGCGACGTGGCCGAGGGCGACCTCATCCGCTTCCTGGAACAGGAGGCGGGCCTGGCCGAGGACGAGGTCACCGGCTGGGACCTGATGGTCCACTCGATCGAACCGCCCTCCTACCTGGGCCGCGACGAGGAGCTGGTGGCCGGCCCGAGGATGGACAACCTCATCTCCGTGCACGCGGGCACGGCGGCGCTGGCGGCGGCCTCCACGGACGCGGACCTCTCCTTCATCCCCGTCCTGGCAGCCTTCGACCACGAGGAGAACGGCTCCCAGGCCGACACGGGCGCGGACGGCCCCCTGCTCGGAACGGTCCTGGAACGCTCGGTGTTCGCGCGCGGCGGTACGTACGAGGACAAGGCGCGGGCCTTCGCGGGCACCGTCTGCCTCTCCTCCGACACGGGCCACGCGATCCACCCCAACTACGCCGAGCGCCACGACCCCACCCACCACCCGCGCGCCAACGGCGGCCCGATCCTGAAGGTCAACGTCAACCAGCGGTACGCGACGGACGGTTCGGGCCGGGCGGTCTTCGCGGCGGCGTGCGAGCGGGCGGGAGTGCCGTGGCAGCACTTCGTCTCCAACAACGCGATGCCGTGCGGCACGACGATCGGGCCGATCACGGCGGCCCGCCACGGCATCCAGACGGTGGACATCGGGGTGGCGATCCTGTCGATGCACAGCGCGCGCGAGCTGTGCGGGGCGGACGACCCGTATCTCCTGGCGAACGCGCTGCTGTCGTTCCTGCGGGGCTGATCCCCGCCCGCGCGTTCATCTGCGGACCGTGCCGGGCCGCTCGCGCGGTTCCCCGCGCCCCTTGAATGCGCCCCTTCGGGGCGCCCGCCAGGGGCGCGGGGAACTGCGCGACCGGCCACACACGGCCCGCAGACGAAACAGGGACCCGGTGAGGTCTACCCGTCCAGCCCGGCCAGCACCAACGGCAACCGGGCTGCCGCCCCCGCCACCAGCCGCACCGGCACCCCCCAGTCCTGCTGGTGCACATGGCACGCCGGATACTCGTTCGCCGGATCGTCGTCGCACGACGCCGCCATCGCGGAGACGTGCAGAACCCCCTCCGCCACCGCCGGGTCGAGCGACAGCGACCGCGACAGGTCCGTCCCCGTACCCTCCCCGGACACCAGCAGCTCCGCAGGCGTCGACGAGACGATCAGACGCGTCGACGGACCGTAGCGGGTGTCGAGCTTCTGGCCCGCCGGGGCCTGGAAGACCACGTCCAGTTGGAGCGCCCCCGGGGCGACCTCGGTCGCCTCCCGCCGCGTACGGTGCGCCACCGCGTCCACCCGTACCGCCTCCTCCGGCAGCCGCAGCCGGGTCAGCCGGTGCCGCGCCGACTCCACCACCACGATGTCGTCCCCGACGAGCACCGCGTCACTGGGCTCGCGCAGGTCCGTGGCCAGCGTGGTGACCTCACCCGACGCCGGGTCGTAACGGCGCAGCGCGTGGTTGTACGTGTCGGACACCGCCACCGACCCGTCCGGCAGCGCCGTCACCCCCAGCGGATGCTGGAGCAGCGCCTGCCCGGCCTCCCCGTCCCGGTGCCCGAAGTCGAAGAGCCCGGTCCCGACGGCCGTCCCCACGACGTACCCGGCATCCGAGCGCTCCACGTACCGCAGCGCCGAGTTCTCCGCGTCCGCGACCCACAGCCGGTCCTCGGTCGCCGCGAGCCCGGACGGCTGCGCGAACCAGGCCTCGGCGGCAGGACCGTCGACCAGCCCCTCCTGCGTCGTCCCGGCCGCGACCTCGACGGTCCCGCTCTCGGGGTCGTACGTCCACAGCTGGTGCACCCCGGCCATGGCGATCCACACCCGGCCCTGCCACCAGGCGACGTCCCACGGCGAGGAGAGGTCGACCTCCAGGGCCGGCCCGGACGTGGGCGAACCCTGCCACCACTGCCTGCCGGTACCGGCGACCCGCTCCACGGCCCCGCTCACCGGGTCGAAGACCCGCAGCGCGTGGTTGACGGTGTCCGCGACGACCACGCGCCCGTCCGGCAGCAGCGCGAGCCCCTGCGGCTCGTTGAAGGCACCACCGCCGACGCGCCGCACGACGCTCTCGCCGTCCGGCTCCAGCTCGACCAGCTCGTGCCGCGTCGAGTCCGACACCAGGAAGTTCCCGCTGCCCGGCAGCACGACCGCCTTGCCCGGGAAGCGCAGATCACTCGCCACCGGCTCCGGCGGCACATACGGCCCGTCCCCGCGCCGCAGCGTCCCCTTCGCCCCGTGCTCGGCCTCCAGCTCCTCCACCAGCCTCGCGATGGCGTGCGCATGCCCCTCACCGGCGTGCTGGGCGACGATGTACCCCTCGGGATCGATCACGACGAGCGTGGGCCAGGCCCGCACGGCGTACTGCTTCCAGGTCGCGAGCTCGGGGTCGTCCAGGACCGGGTGGTGCACCTGATACCGCTCCACGGCATCCACCACGGCCTGGTGCTCGGCCTCGTGCACGAACTTCGGCGAGTGCACCCCGACGATCACCACGGTGTCCCGGTGCTTCTCCTCCAGCTCTCGGAGCTCGTCCAGGACATGGAGGCAGTTGATGCAGCAAAAGGTCCAGAAGTCGAGGATGACGATCCTCCCCCGCAGGTCGGCGAGGGTGTACTCCTGATCACCGGTGTTCAGCCAGCCGCCCTTGCCGATCAGCTCGGGGGCCCGAACGCGTGCACGTGTAGCCATACCCCCATCCAACCCCAAAAGCAGGGGTACGCATTCCGCCATGAAATATCTGGTGCGCGACAAGATCTTCGCGATCGGGGACGACTACTGGATCGAGACCGAGGACGGCCGGCAGGCCTTTCTCGTCGACGGCAAGGCGCTGCGGCTGCGGGACACCCTGGAGCTGAAGGACCCGGGCGGGCGGGTGCTGGTCACCCTGCGCAAGAAATTCTTCGCCCTGCGGGACGCGATGACCATCGAGCGGGACGACCGGCCGCTCGCCACCGTCCGCCGCAAACGGCTCTCGCTGCTGCGCAACCACTACCGCGTCAGCCTGGTCGAGGGCACCGAGCTCGATGTCTCCGGGAGGATCTTCGACCGCGAGTTCGCCGTCGAGTACGACGGGGAACTGCTCGCGCACGTCTCGCGCCGCTGGTTCCACGTACGCGAGACGTACGCGGTGAACGTCGTCCGTGAGGACGCCGACGCGGCGCTGCTCATCGCCGTGGTGGTGTGCGTGATCCGGATGGACGAGCGGGAGCGGGAGCACGATGAGGACGACGAGAGGGGCGAGAAGGGGGAGAGGGGCGCGAAGGGCAG
>NZ_JBJHPC010000420.1:0-6410 GCF_045257485.1 Streptomyces sp. YS-3
GGCGGGGGGTCAGCGCGAGGTGTCGAAGACCTCGTCGCGGGTGGCGGCGAGGGCGCTCTCCAACGCGCCGCGCAGGACGGGGTGGTGGCGCACCTCGCCGATGACGAGCCGCGGCCGGGAGGCGGCGAGCTCGCCCAGCTCGTGCTGGACCAGGGCGCGCAGGGGCTCGCCGCCGGCCGAGATCAGGGCGCCGGAGAGGACCACGAGCTCGGGGTCGAGCACGGCGACCAGGGAGGCGAGACCGGTGGCCAGGCCGGTGGCGAAGGTCTCCAGGAGCCGGCGGCAGGGCCCGTTCTCCTCCGCCCGTACGGCCTCGGCGGCCCGGGCGACCAGGGCGGCGGCGGCCTCGGTGGACGGGCCGCCGGGGATGTCGGCGACACCGAACTCCCGGGCGAGGCGCGGGACCACCTGCCCGCCGGCCAGCTCCTGGAAGCCGCCGGAGTTCGCCTTGGTGACGTGCCGGACGAGCGGGGCGCCCGGCACCGGCAGGAAGCCGACCTCGCCCGCGCCGCCGGTGAAGCCGCGGTGCAGCCGGCCGCCGATGACGAGCGCGGCGCCGAGACCGCCCTCGTTCCACAGCAGGACGAAGTCGTCGTGGCCGCGCGCGGCCCCGAGCCGCTGCTCGGCGATGGCCGCGAGGTTGACGTCGTTCTCGTACTCGACCGGCATCGGCAGCGCCGCCGCGAGCTCGTCGAGGAGGGTGGGGGAGTGCCAGCCGGGCAGATGGGAGGCGTACCGCAGCCGTCCGGTGCCGGGGTCGAAGGCGCCGGGCGTGCCGATGACGACGCGGTGCAGATCGGCGCGGACGAGGTCGGCGGCCTTCACGGCCCCGTCCAGCGCGTCGGTGACCTGGCGCACCACCGACTCGCCCGTGCGGCGCCCCGGGGTGCGCACCTCGAACTCCCCGACCACGTCCCCGGCGACGTCCGCGACGGCGGCGCGGATGCGCTCGGGGGTGACATCGAGCCCGGCGACGTGCGCGGCGCGGGCGTTGACCGCGTACAGCTGCGCGTTGGGGCCGGGCCGCCCCTCGGTGGTCCCGGTCGCCACGACGAGCCCGGCCGCCTCCAGCCGCGCCAGCAGCTGCGAGGCGGTCGGCTTGGAGAGCCCGGTGAGCTTCCCGATCCGGGTACGGGACAGGGGCCCGTGCTCCAGCAGCAGATCGAGCGCGGCACGGTCGTTCATGGCGCGGAGTACGCGCGGCGTTCCCGGGGTAGTACCGGCCACGACGGCTGCACCTGCCCTTCGGCTCTGAGAAGGCTCTTACTCTCCCACATCACTGTTAGGAAAGTTTCCTATCTGATGGGAGGAAAGTAGGCCGCGGGTCCGGGGGGCGTCAATGGGGTGAACGGCGGGGGCTACCAAAGCGTTACCTCGGCGGCCGGCCGCCACGGGCGGCCCGGCATACGACGAGGGCGCCCCCGCCGCTCGACGGCCGGGGCGCCCTTCGCGCGTCGCTACTTCGCCAGACCCTGCCCCGGCGGTATCGGCGCCGTGGCCAGGGACTGCGGGGACGTGGGGTTGTTCAGGGCCCACGGGGCGGCCACCCCGGCGGAGGGGTCCGAGGCCGACGCGTCCGGGTCCGCCGCCGGCGCACCCCCCACGATCCGGATCCCCGCCGCGTCCAGCGACCGCTTGATGCGCCAGCGCAGTTCGCGCTCCACGCCCAGCGCCTTGCCCGGCATCGTCTTCGCCGAGACGCGGATCACCATCGAGTCCAGCAGCACCGCGTCGAGACCGAGGACCTCCACCGGGCCCCACAGCCGCTCGTTCCACGGCTCGTCCTTGGCCATGGACTCGGCCGCCTCCGTGATGGCCGCGCGGACCCGGTCCAGGTCCTCCGTCGGGCGGACCTGGACGTCGACGGCGGCCGTGGCCCAGCCCTGGCTGAGGTTGCCGATGCGCTTGATCTCGCCGTTGCGCACGTACCAGATCTCGCCGTTGTCGCCGCGCAGCTTCGTCACGCGCAGCCCGACCTCGACCACCTCGCCCGAGGCCACGCCCGCGTCGATCGAGTCGCCGACGCCGTACTGGTCCTCCAGAATCATGAAGACGCCGGAGAGGAAGTCGGTGACGAGGTTGCGCGCGCCGAAACCGATCGCCACGCCCGCGACACCCGCCGAGGCGAGCAGCGGGGCCAGATCGATGTTGAGGACGCCCAGGACCATCAGGGCCGCGGTGCCCATGATCAGGAAGGACGCCACCGAGCGCAGCACCGAGCCGATGGCCTCCGAGCGCTGGCGGCGGCGCTCGGCGTTGACCAGGAGGCCGCCGAGCGCGGTGCCCTCCACCGCCTGGGCGCTGCGGTTCATCCGGTCGATGAGCTTGGTCAGCGCGCGGCGCACCAGCACCCGCAGCACCGACGCGATGATCACGATGAGCAGGATCCGCAGGCCGATGGCGAGCCACGTCGACCAGTTCTCCTCGACCCAGCCCGCGGCCTCGGTGGCCTGCTTCTGGGCGTCGTCGAGGGTGACCGGGGCGGTCGTCGGGCCGACGGGATCTGACGGGGATCCGGCGGCCAGTACGGCGGGCCAGTGCACGGCGGGGTACCTCCAGGCATTGCGCTGCCGACAGTGCGACGGCAGACCAACCACACTAACGGGGCAACCCATGTGCTTCGGTGCCGTGTTCGAGAGGGGCAGGACAGCGGGCCCGCGAGGCGGGGGAGTGTGGTCGAAAACACTTCAGGGCCGTTACCCGGACGTGGTGGCGCTCCGACCGGCCCTGAGGAGAGACTGAAGGCAGATCGTCCCGGCGCGAGCCACGCGCCGCCGGCGTACAAGGAGGCATCCACCGTGCCGCACGTCCTGGTCCTCAACGCGTCGTACGAGCCCCTCGGCGTCGTACCGCTCCGCCGCGCGCTCGTCCTCGTGCTCGAAAACAAGGCAGTCTGCCTAGAGGAATCCGGCGCCTTCATGCACAGCGCGACCCGGGTCGTCCCCGCTCCCAGCGTGGTCCGGCTGAAGAGATTCGTACGGGTCCCCTACCGGGGGCCCGTCCCACTGACCCGCCGTGCGCTCTTCGCGCGCGACGGCGGGCGCTGTATGTACTGCGGTGGCGTCGCAACCAGCGTCGACCACGTCATCCCGCGCAGCCGCGGCGGCCAGCACGTCTGGGACAACGTGGTGGCGGCCTGCCGCCGCTGCAACCACGTCAAGGCCGACCGGCACCTGCTGGAGCTCGGCTGGCGCCTGCGCCACCAGCCCGCCCCGCCCAGCGGTCTGGCGTGGCGCATCATCGGCACGGGGCACCGGGACCCACGCTGGCTCCCGTACCTCCAACCGTTCGGCGCGGACGACGCCCTGGCCCGGATCGACGGCATCTCAGCCTGAGTCCGGGCCTTCGTCGTCCCCGGGGGCCGGCCCGCCGGCCCCCGGCGCCGGCGTGCCCGCGTCCCGCCTACCGGCCCCGCGCCACGCCGTACGCCTCCACCGACCACAGCGAGTACCCGTACGGGGTCGCGCGTGCCACGCCCTGCACCCGCAGGAAGCGCACATCGCGCGCGTCCATCCGCACCGCCTCCCGGCCGCCCCTGCCCTCCCGGACGGTCGCGGCCGTCCGCCAGGTCCGCCCGTCCGGCGAGACCTGCACGGTGTAGCCGCTCGCGTAGGCGTCCTGCCAGTTCAGCACCACCAGACCGACCCGGCTCGGCGCCGCGAGCTCGGCCTGCCACCAGGCGTCGTCCTGCGCCGGGGAGGACCAGCGCGTCGAGGGGTCGCCGTCGGCCGCCGCGCGCGCCGGGAACGCGGGCGTCTCGTCGCCGGAGGAGGAGGCCGCGGCCCCCGCGATCAGATCGGGACCGGCCGTGCGCGGATACGCCCGTACGGTCAGGACGCGCTCCTGTCCGGAGAAGACCACCGGCACCCGGTACTCGCCCGCCGGGGTGCCCGGCGCCACCGTCACCTCCACCGGCACGCTCACCGCGGCGCCGCGCGGCACCGTGAGCGCGCCCGCGACCCGGACGGCCAGCCCCCGCGGGGCCTTCGCGGCGAGCGTGCCCCGGACGTCCGAGGGCCGGGTGGAGGTCAGCACGGCCGCCACCACCTGCGGTTTCCCGCCGATCTCGGCGTCGGCCTCGTCCCGGGCGAGTTCGAGGCGGGCCCGCGGCTCGTCCGCGAACCACGGCACCAGATGCCGTACGGACCGTACGGCGGCGGTCGGGCCGGTCACGCGGACGGCGTCGGCGCGCACGCCCCGCGCGGCGCTCTGCGTCCAGCCGTCCGGCGAGAGCGGCCCGAGGCTGCGCCAGCCCACGCCGGGCAGATGCGCCTGCACCAGCGCCCCGCCCTCGGCCCAGGCGACCCGCCCGGGACCGGGGCCCGGCCCCCAGGCGGCGTCCGGCACGGGCTGCGCTCCGGCCGTGGCCCAGGCGGGCGGGCCCGAGCCGGGGCCGACCGACGGGCTCTGCCCGGCGCCGGAGTCGTCCATGACCGTGACCGCCTCCACCGGGCGGACCCGGCCCAGCCACACGGTGTAGGCGTCCGGCGAGACGGTGACCTCGCCGGGCGGCCGGTCGGCGCCCGTCCAGGTGGCCGAGGCCCGCGCCGCGCGGGTCAGGAACGCGTCCAGGACGCCCCTGCCGACGGTGACCGAGCCGGTGGCGGCGTCCCGGCGCAGCGGCTCCAGGGCGAGCGCGGCCCGCCAGGCGCCCGCGCCGTCGCCGTTCGCCTGGGCCTGGAGCATGTCCACGGCCTTCTCCCCGGCCCGGCCGTAGCGGGCGAGCCGGTCGGACCAGGGGCGCAGCTCGTCGGCGAGCGCGCCGCTGCCCGCGAGCCGCTCGGGCGTCTGGCGCATCACCGTGAACGCCGCGCGCAGCCGCGCCGCCGCCCGGTCGCGTACCGCCGCGTCCGCCGCGCCGCGCGAGCTCCAGAACGTGTCGAGCAGCGGGCGCAGATAGGCCGACTCGGCGCTGCCGAGGACCGACGAGGAGTCGTTGCCCGCCAGCGCCGTGAGCGCCTCGCGCAGCCGCGCGTCGCCGCCCGCGAGGTCCGCGATCGCCGCCCGCCAGGACGCCTCCGGCTCGTAACCCTGCGGGTTCCAGGCGTAGTCGGCCGCCGTGAACAGCGGGATGCGGGAGGCCGAGGCCTGCGCCATGGCGTTGGCGAGCAGGGCGGCCGAGCCGGTGGCGACGGCGGGCTCGCGGCCCGTGTAGGGGCCGAGGAAGATCCGCCCGGGCGCCCAGTCGTTCACCGGGTAGTTGTCCATCGTCACCAGCGGATGCCCGAACGCGTCCCGCGCGCCCGCCAGTTCGTGCCCGGTGATGGTGCGCGGCACCACCCCGACGCCCGTCCAGGCGACCTGGACGCGCGCGTCCAGCCCGTTCGCGAGCGCGTCCCGGTAGGCGGTGGCGCCCTCCTGGTAGTACTCGGTCGGCATCAGCGACAGCGGCTGCGCGCCCGGGTGGCGCTCGGCGAGGTGCGCGGCGACGGCGTTCGCCACGCGCGCGTGGGCGCGGGCCGCGGCGGCCGGTCCCCGCCCGAAGGTGCGCGCGTCCTGCCCGCAGTGCCACTCGCTGTAGCTGACGTCCTGGAACTGGAGCTGGAAGGCGCGCACGCCCAGCGCCCACATCGCGTCCAGCTTGCGCAGCAGCGCCTTGAGGTCCTTGTCCGAGGACAGGCACATCTCCTGGCCGGGCGCCACGGCCCAGGCGAGGGTGACGTGGTTGGCGGCGGCGCGGGCGGCGAGCGCCCGGAAGTCGGCGCGCTGGCCGGCCGGGTACGGGTCGCGCCAGCGGGCCAGGCGGTACGGGTCGTCGCCGGGGGCGTAGAGGTAGCGGTTCTGCTTGGTGCGGCCCATGAAGTCGAGCTGCCCCAGGCGCTGTTCGCGTGTCCAGGGCTGCCCGTAGAAACCTTCCGTCGTGCCGCGCACGGCCGTGGCGGGCCAGTCCCGCACCCGCACGCCCGGCAGCGTGGCGGCGCCGTGCCGGTCCTGGCCCAGGAGCTGACGCAGCGTCTGGACGGCGTGGAAGAGCCCGTCCTCGCCGACCCCGTCGAGCGCGACCGTGTCCCGCCCGGCGACCCGGCCGACGCCGATCCGGTAACCGCCCGGGGGCAGGTCCCCGCGCTCGGCGACCCGCAGGGCACGCAGCGCGTCCTGGGCGCCGCTCCCGCCGAGGCGGAACACCGGGCCCGCGCCCCGCGGTTCGTGGTGCAGCGTGGTGACGCCCGCCCGGTCGAGGACGTCCCCGAGCGCGGCCACCGCGTACGGGTCGGCGCCCGGGCCGGCGATCAGTACGGCCTCGGAGCCGAGGCGGAGCCCCGGTCCCGCGCGGCGGACGGACTGGGGGCGCGGCCAGACGGCGGGGGTGTCGTCCCGTGCCGCTTCCTTCGGCGTCCCCGTGGACGCGCCCGTGGCGGTGGGCTGTTCGGGGGCCGGCGGGTCCGCCGGCCCCCGAACAGCCCACCGCC
>NZ_JBJHPC010000043.1:0-23638 GCF_045257485.1 Streptomyces sp. YS-3
GGGGCAGGGGCAACGCCGAAGCCCGGCGGCAAGCCGACCGCTTCCCCCTCCGATTCGCCGAAGACCACGCCCAGTTCCACGGTGAAGGAGCCGGTCCCGGTGTCGACGACGTGCACCGGCTGGGCCCACTCGAACCGCAGTGACGGCTACGGCTACGTGTCCCAGAACACCCACCTCTACACCGGGCCGTACGCCGTGTGCTCCTATGTGACCGTGGTCAAGTCCGGCGTGAAGGTGTACTACCACTGCTACGTCACCAATGCCCAGGGCAACAAGTGGATCTACGCCCGTATCCAGGGCACGACCACCGAAGGCTGGCTCTTCAGCGACAAGTCCACTCTGAAGAGCGGCAAGCTGGTGCGCTGCTGAGCGGGGGCGTGGGTCTTGGCGGCCCGCGCTCTGGCTGTGGGCCCGGCAGGACTGGTTGGAAGCGGACGTGGAAGCGGACAAGGATCCGTCCCTCCACCACGCCCCAAGCCCCGCCGGTCCCGTCAATCGGTCACTTCACCTCCACGGTGACCTTCCAGGGTGTGACGACAAGAGGGCAGACGTGACCCGCGCCGGGGCGGCAGTGCCGCTGAGCGCTGAGGATGGCGACTCCGTCCCCCACGGCATGGAATCGCGCGGAGGCGGCGCCCATCGGGGTCGTGCTGCCCGTGGTCCGATGCAGTACGGGCGAGTCGCTGGCCGGGATGCTCCAGCTGTAGCTGAGCCCGTTTTCGCGGTAGCCGGGGAGAGTGACTTCGATGTCGTCACCCACATGCGCGGGCACGGTCCTGCCGTTGTCCGCATTCGTGAGAACAACGCGCCCGGCCATCTGACGCGGTGTCTGGCCGTGAGCGACCGCCGGTGCTCCCGCAGATGCCATGACGGCAAGCAGGGCAAGCCCCGCGCCCCATGGAGCGGCAGACCATTTCGTTCCCACCATGTTTCCTCCCTTGGTCGCGTCGGGCCGGATGCCCCTCCCGACGGCAACAGCAGACCTGATCCTTCCGGTCGCCTCGCCTTGAACGTGCGGGGTCGGTCCATAAGCCACCCGATCGGGGGTGGCGGCTCCCGACTCGCCGGACGCGGCCCCGCTGCTCTTCGCGACGGGGGCCAGGACGTCATCCCCGGCGTGACCAACGGTGAATGTCTGGCCCGGCTGGCACCGCACAGCACCGGCCAGGGGCCCTCGGAGACCGACCAAACGGGCGCGTCCTGTCCACGGCGTTCACCGTGGACAGGACGCGCCCGTCGCATTCAGGGCCGTTGGCCCAACCGCACTGCCGGTCTGCGCTCTCTTCGGCCGCGCACCGCCGGAGCGGCGGGGCCGTCCTACGGCTGTGAGACCTGGCTTGTGCGGGCTCCGCGCTTACCGCTGGGGCGAGGCGCTGGAAGAGGGGGTCGGCATGTGACAGGTGCCGCCCTGGACCATCTTGAGGTGTCCGGCGACCACCGGCCTCGCCGCCTTGGCCGCCGCGCGGATCTGCGTGTCCTTGCCCGTGGAGACTTCCTTGTCGATCAGGGCGAGGGCCTGCTGGTGGCTGGTGGCCTGGTCCTTGAGCCACGCGGTGTCGTAGCCGGTCGTGCCGTTCTTCGACCTCAGCGCGCTCAACTGCTTCTGCTGGGCCGCTGTGGATTCGTTGGGCAGCGACAGACCCTTGGTCTTGGCAAGAGCCGCGCCCTTGTTGTCGAGCATGGTGTGGTCGCGCACGAGGATTGCGGCGACCTGTTTCACGCAGGCACTCTTCGCGTGTGTACGGGCGTCCTTGCCCGCGGCTATCTCCGCGAGGTTGGCCTGGTGGATCGTTTGCAGGAAGACCGTGTCCGGGGCCGCGGCCGGGGACGGGCTGGGCGCACCGAACGCGGTCGTGGCGCCGGCCAGAACCAGCGTTGCGGATGCGGCAGCTGCTGAGTACATGTGGGCGAGTCGCATGGAACCTCCACGTATCCGTGGACTGGGGGAGGACCCGACGAGTGCTGAACGGCTCGGAGTCTGTCCGGGCCTGGGCACCTCCCCGGTCAGGCTAAGCCGATCGTCACTCAGGCGCGCGTTTACGTCACCGTGCGTGACGGGGTGGGACGGCTTTTCCGTGCGGTCGGCGTGATACCCAGGTGCGCCGCCGGGGCAGCGAGCGTGCCTCCCGGGCTGCCCGTTCAGCCCTTGGCCGGTGATGTGCATGGTCGGTACAAGAAGTAAGGGGTTGCAACGAGGAGGTGGCGTGTCCGTTCCCTCAAGGGGTGAGCGGTGGGCCGTACGCCCGAGGAAAGGTCCGGTGCGCGAGGGTCAGGAAATCCGTTCCGCGCGCGCGGAGCAAGGGGGAAGGCGGTGCCGTCTTCTTGGCGAACGAAAAACGGATACCTGGGATGGAAAAAATGACAGCCCCGCACAGTCTCGATCTAGACATTTAGGGGAGCATTCCGGCCCCCGCAGCCGTGAATGATTGCCATGTGCAGCTGTCTCGCGTGATATTCGTCAGGCAAGCCCAGCAAGAGAGAGACGAGACCACGAAAGACTCGCGTTGAGGTGGACGGAAATGTTTTTAGTATGCCCTCCTTTCTGCGACCCTGATGTGGCCTCCCCGTTCGACATCGAATGAAGGAGAACTTGTGATCTCAAAGACGGAGAGGGTTGCGCGCTCCGTGCTCGTGGCGATGGCCGCCACCACGGCCGTGACGGTGGCCATGCCGACGGGCAACGCGTTCGCCATCGACCACGTCGAGTGCCGTGGCGGGGAGAACTTCCTCAAGATCTGGTCGCACCTGGACGGCAAGAGCAGCGTGGACTGCTACGCCAACAAGGGGCGGAAGTCCTTCGGCAGCTGGTGGGTCGACCGCATCTCGACGGGCAACAACGATCTCATCTACTACGACGTGAACGGCGACTCGGTCCGTATCAACCGGTGGACGGACATTACTTTCCCGAACCGTCCCCCGCGCGTCAAGGACATCGAAATCCTGTAACGGTCGAGCGGGCAGGTGGTGTTCTGGGAGACCGCGTCGACTCACGTTCTGCGGGCCCGTCATCTTCCTGTCCTGAGTGAATTTCCCATCGGATGAATTCACTCCTGGCCGGATCATCGTTGTAGGCCACGTGATTTCACGTGGCCTACACTTTCCGGTATTTTCGCGTCCGTTCTTTACCCGAGCGCGAGCATCGCCTCCGTTACGTCGCCGACCGCCCCTTCGGGGATCGCCGTGGCGGCCTCTTTGAGGACGAGTAGCCGTGCCCCGGGAATTTCGCGCGCGATCGCCTCGCCGTTGCCGACGGGGAAGAACCGATTGCGGTGGCCGTGGACGACAAGCGTGGGGGTCTCGATCTCGCGCAGACGCTCGCGCCAGCGGGGTGTGCAGTCGAGCCTGGAAAACGCCATGCCCATCTGGTTGGCCATCTGGAGCGGGGGTGCGGTGCCGGGCGTGCGGTCCCAGATGCGCGCGGCGGTTGCGCGCGCGGCCACGGGGTCGTCGCCGAGGATCTCCGCACCGGTGGCGACGAACTGCGCGACCGCCTCGCGGTCGGCCCAATCGGGCATCGGACGTGTGAACAGTCGGCCCATCGCCTCCTCGTCATGGCCGGGGAGGTCATTATCGGGCGGGCCGGGGGCGACCGCGCGGGTGCCGACCAGGGTGAGTGCCGAGAACGCCCCCGGATGGTCGAGCACCGCCACCTGGGCGACCATCCCGCCGACACCGGTCCCCGCGAGGTGCGCGGGTCGGCCGCCGAGCGCGTCGACCAAAGCCGCCGCGTCGGCGGCGAGGTCGCGCAAGGTGTAGGTGGGTGCTTGCGGATCCGCCGTCGTCGACTCCCCGCTGTCGCGCAGGTCGTAGCGCACTACCCGGCGCCCGCCGGCGGCGAGGCGCTCGCACAGCGCGTCGGGCCAGGAGAGCATCGTCGTCCCGCCCGCGAGCAGGACGAGTGGCGCGTCCTCGTCACCGAACGACTCGATGCCCAAGGTGATCTCATTGACGTGGAGAGTGCTCATCGGGTCACCGGAAGACGCTGTAGACCGGCCGGGACGATGGTGGGGCCGCCGCAGATGAGCCCGTCGACGCCGTCGAAGAGATGACGGCGAGCGGCGACGAAGCCCCGCCGAGCGGTCCCTTCGGGCATCCCCTGACGGCCTTCGGGGTCGCCGGAAGACGACCGCGTGCGCAGGGCCTCGGCACCGGTGTCCGGGCCGTTGTCCGAACCGGTGTCCGGGCTGGGACCGGGTCTGGTGACGTAGCCGTAGAGAGGCACTGAGGTGTCAGCCTGGAGATGGCCGGTGATTCGAGTCATGTCAGGGCAGACCTGATCCGCCGCCCGAACTCATCGCTCACTCGCTCGTGCGCGTGGGTCGTGCCGATCGGCCAAGCCCGCCAGCCCAACAAGCCCGCAAGCCCGCGCCGGCCGAAGCGGCCTGGGGAGGGAGACTCCTTGTCGGACGCCACGAGCCGGGCGGGCAACGCTCTTTCCGGACCTGGAGGGCGGTACCGACTCCGGGCACGGGTCACGGGGACCAGACGCGCTCTCCCGAACGGCGGCAGGCGATGGACCCCAGTCCGCCGCCGGAGGCCTATGGGGTCCATCGTCCAGCAGGTTTGGGTCAGGCCCAGGGGGAGGTCACGGTCCAACTCGTGTCGTCGGACCAGGAGGTAGCGCTGTCCCAGGCGTTCGGGCCGCCGTCGCCGGCGATGTAGGTGGCGTAGTTGTAGTGGCGGACGAAGTCGCTGGGGTAGTTGGCGGACCGGAGCGAGATGCCCTGGCCGTGGTGGCCGGCCTGCGGACAGAAGGTGGCGTCCTGTCGGGACAGGCCGTCGCCGATGCTGTCGACGCGCAGCCGGTAGTCGTAGTGGCGCAGGTACTGTCCCGGCTTGTCGGCGGACTCGAAGGAGACGCAGGAGGCGTCGCCCAGGCCCGCGCGCACGATCCAGGTGGCGGCGGCCTTGTCGGCGGCCGGGCTGGAAGCGGACGTTGCCGCGATCACGGCGTTGTTGTCGGCGGTGTTGTGCCGGAGGTAGTCGTTGGTGCAGCAGGGGGTGGTGGCGCGCAGCGAGACCCGGGAACCCGCGGTGGGCGCGCCGGCCACTGAGGACGCGGTGTACCCGGCCGTGGTGATGTTGGCCTGCACAGCGTTCTCGGTGGCGTCGGTCGGATAGCCGGACGTCATGACGCCCTCGTAGAAGGTGCCGGCGGAACCGTTGCTGTTGTCGCCACCGATGCCGAGGATGATGGCCCCTTCCTTCTTCATCGGGTTGTATCCGGCGACGTTGGGGCGGGGGCCGTTGTACGCGGTGGACAGGCCGCCGGACTGGGCGTTTCCGGACCGGATCGCCCAGTGGTTCGGCTCGCCCTTGACGAGGGCGGTCAGGAAGCGGTGGCTGACGCTGGGGTTGTTGGCGTTGTAGCCGCGGTTGACTCCGGAGAACAGGCCGTTCTCCAGGTCAGCCATGACCCAGGGGCCGTTGCCCGTCCCGTAGCCCCAGACCTTGCTGTTGCCGAAGTAGATGGTTTCCATCGTGCCGTTGCCGTTGTCCCGGCTGTTGGTCTCGGCGTTTCCGTAGTCGAAGCAGCAACCGCCGTTGTAGTGGCTGCCGTCGAGGATCGCGTACATGCCTTCCGGCCGGTCTCCGGTCGCGATGCCGTTGGTCTGGTTGTTGCGGTACCCGGTGCCAGGGGCGATGAAGACGCCGTACGCCTTGTGGCCGCCCACGGTGACGGGTGCGGCGGAGGCTTCCGCGAGGTTGTCGTACCCGCCCGCCGCGGGGCCCTGGAACCCGCCGGGCGGTGCCTGGGTGAGGTGGTTGCCGCGGCCGGACTGGTCGTAGAGGACGGTGATGAGGCAGCTCGTCCCCGCGCAGAACGCGTCCTGCGCGGCGGCGTCGGCGTAGCCGCCCGCGCCGAGCACGCCGATATCGCGCACGGAACCGTCCGAGGCGCGCTTGATCTGGTACAGACGGCCACTGTAGGAGGAGTACAGGGCGCGGGTCGTGCTGTGTGCGGCGACGCAGGGCGTGCCACCGGCGGCGTACAGGTCACAGGGCAGCGAGCCGGCGGCTGCGGCCCTGCTGCCGGCGGACACCTGACCGCCGAGCAGAGCTGCGGCCATGGCCAGCACGAGCGCCAGTAGAGCCAACGGCCTGGTCGGCCTTGAGCGAACCGATCCCACAGACATGGTTTCTCTCCCGGGGGTGGGTGAGGGCGGCGGCATTCACCGACGCAGGCGAAGGAGTCCAGAGGCCCCGACAGGCATGTACATGACATCCTGCTGTTCGAAATGTCGAACGATGGTCGCGATTACGGACGAGGATTGATAATAGGTAACTCCCCCTGACTGTCAACACTTTGGACGCGGAGCGCCGATTCCCTGGCCCGCAAGGGCCCGCCCTAGCTCGCCGGGAGAGGGGTGCCGCCACCCTGCCGAGCAGCGGTGTTCAGTGCGGTGATGACAGCCCTGGTCGTCGGGTTCGCGGTCTCGGTGCGACGCGTCGCGGCGAAAAGCGTGCGCACGATCGGGCGATCGGCGAGGGGTGCCATACGGATTCCGGGTGTGGCCGGATCGATGGCGGTGCGGGGGATGAGCGCGGTCGCCAGACCGGCCCGGGCGAGGGCCAGCTGGGCGGCGATGTCGGCGCTGACGTAGCGCGTCGTGGGTGTGAAGCCGGCCTGGTGGCAGGCGTGCAGGATGGCCTGTCCGCAGTCCGTGGTGGGCGGCGGCACGGCGAGGTTGTGCGTGGCCAGTTCCCGCAGGGCCACGGGCCGCGTTCCGGCTTGGCCGACGGCGGTGACGACGAGCAGGGGATCGTCGAGCAGCGGGAAGACCTCGATGCCCTGGGGCGTGCTGTCGGGCAGGTCGTGATAGCGCTGCCCGAGCACCACATCGACGGTGCCCAGCGTGAGTTCCCGCAGTTGCGCCTGGTCGGTGAGGAGGCAGCTCACGGTGAGCTGGGGGTGGCGTGCGGCCAGTGCGGTCAGCGCGGGAGCCACGATCGCGCCGACGGTCGACGGCAGTGCGGCCAGCGTGGCGGTGGCGCCGACCGTCCCCTTGACCGCCGCGACCGCGCTCTCGGCCTCCTGTACGGCGGCGAGGATCCGGTCGGCGTGTTCGAGGAGCACCCGGCCCGCCTCCGTCAGGGTCACGGTTCGCCCGTCGGGGCGCAGCAGATCGACTCCCACATCGCGCCGCAGGGCGGACAGTTGCTGGGAAACGGCGCCGGGGGACAGGGCCAGTGCCTGGGCGGCGGCGGCGATGGAGCCCCGGGCGGCGACAGTTCTGAGCATGTGCAGACGGCGGATATCCAGCATGACTCGATAGATTACCTAAAGGGTTTCATTAGAAATCATCCCCTTGACCTGTTGAGTCAAGGTGGGCGACCTTCAGCGCATGGAGATCTTCGAGTGCATCGCCGCGGTTACCCGGCCCATCCACGATTTCGGTGATGAGTTCATGTCCGACGAGGCGACCGCCGCCGTGGGCCTGCGTGCCGGGTTCTCCCCGGGGCGCGGCTTCTACTGCCGCGGCCGGTTCGGGGTGCTGGGCGAAGTACCGGCCCCGGTGGTCCAAGCGGTGCAGGGCTTCCTCGGCCCGGACCTGGTGACGGCCGGCTGGGTGGCGGGACGGGCCGTGATGCCGGCAGAGGAAGCGGCGGCCTGCTACGCCCGGGCCGTCCGTACGTGGGGGCGCTCCCACATCTCCACCGACGCCGACGTGGAGCACTTCAACCGCTTGGCGCAGCAGCTGATCGACGCCGCCGACGCCGACGCACTTCCCCTGTTCGCAGGCTGGCGCGCGCACCCCCTCCCCGGCAACGACCCGGTCGGTGCGGCCATGCAGCGCATTCACGTCCTGCGGGAACACCGGGGCGCCTGCCATCTGGCGGCGGTACGCGCGTGCGGACTGAGCGCCCGAGATGCCATGGTCATCAACCTCGGCGCCGCGCAGGCAACCGGCTACGGCTGGCAGGAGCCACACCCCGCGACCGCGCCCCTGATCCCTCGATGGCAGCGTGCCGAGCAGCTCACCGATGAGCTGCAGGCGCCCCTCTACGCCACCCTGACCGACCGGCAACGTACCGAATTCGCCCTGCTCGTGGGCGCGTTGACCGACACGGCGACGCCGTGAACGGATTACGGGCGCGGCGGGGCCGCCCTTGTGGCACCCGGCGGATGCCCCAGCGCGACCAGCGGTTTGACGGGTGTGCAGACCTCCGGGACGGGCGTGAGCGGGGAGGTCCGTAGCACCCGTGTGCCGCCCAAGTCGGTGCCGAGCGGTTCTCCGGTGCGCGCCGGCAGGAGCTCGACGGCCACCACGCTCAGCGAGGCGTCGTCCGGCAGGCCCAGGGCGGTCAGGCGCTGGCGGATGGTGGTGTGGGGGAAGACGACGATGCTCTGGAAGAAGGGGCGGTCGGCCGCGTCGTGGGGGGCTTCGTCGGCCGCGGTGGCGTACTGCGTCTGCAGCAGGACGTTGCGCCAGTCCTGTCCGTCGGCCTGGATCACCTGGGCGTACAACAGTGCGCCGATCCGCGTCCGGGGCGGGAACGGGCGGACGTCGACGCCGTTGTCGACGGGAACGGCGTGCGGTGCGCCGACGCGGACCTCGACGTCCGTGCGCGTGACCGCGCAGCGCAGTTGTGGTGGCGGGTGCTGTACGCCCGCCACCCGCAGGGGCAGGCCGAAGCGGCCGTGCGCGGTGCTCCAGCGGGTGGCGTCATGGCCGACCCGCAGCTCGTACACGAAGAACCCGAACAGCTCGGGGGAGTCCGCGTCAAGGCCTTCCGGCAGCGGGAGCAGATAGCGGCGGCCCTCGCCCGGCGGACCGCTCCGCGGGTCGTCGGACTCGGTCAGCGGCTGCATCAGGGTCAGTCCGGCACGGTCGTCGGAGCTGCTCGGCGTGCTGACCCGGATGGGTTCACCGAGGTCGAGTGGCGGCTCCGCCGGGTCGGGCAGGGACCCTGCCCCGTCCAGCAGCATCGGGTCGGGGCCCCGGGCGAGGACCCGCGCGAAGTAGCAGTCCTGCGGGTCGGCCGGCGGCCCGTCGAGTTCGAGGTAGAGCATGCGGCGCCGTTCCCCGGTGGAGGTGTACCGGGCGGTGTCACGTACGTACTCACCGGCGGCGAAGCCCGCGGACCGCAGCCGCGGGACCTGCGTCGGAGGTGTCGTGATCGGCAGTGTGAGGTGCCAGACGGGGTCGGGGTCGCACTTCGGGAAGGGGGACGGGAGGCGGAACTTCGGTGTGAGGGTGTACACGAGCTGCGTCGTCCGGGGCGGTGCGCCACCGGTGGGTTTCGGATCGTAGGTGTCGATGAAGAGGAGTTCGGTCCGTGCGCGGTCCGCGTGCGCGGCCGTCTCCCGGCTCACGGCCTCCGGCAGCGTCAGCTCTCCCACGACCGCGCCGTCCCGGCGGACCTCGAAGGCGACGGGGGCCGGCGCGTCCCAGGTCCAGTCCCGGTCGATGACCTGGTGGACGCAGATCAGCCAGTGCCGGGTGAGGTCGTCCTTGGTGGCGAGGGTGATCGCGGAGCGGTCGGGGCCGAGGGTGTGCCGTAGCCCTTCGGCTGCCCCGAGGACCAGTCGGGTGCCATCGCGTGCCGACAGGGTGAGGCCGGACCGGGCCAGCCCCAGTTCGTGTGCGAGGCGGTCCACGAGGTCCGTCGGTGCCTCGTGGCGCAGGCCCGTGGCGCCGAGCTGGGCGTCCTGGGCGGGTCCGGTCGGGGGATCGGGCTGGAGGAAGACGGCCCGGATCGGGCGGCCGTCACCGGGTTCCCGCAGCAGGTCCGTCTCGTCGCGGGACGGCGCCCTGGTAGCGAGGGCGACCGGTGCGGCGCCGATGCGGGAGCGCTGCGCGCCCCAGTAGCCGAGCGCCGGGTCCGGACTTCCGACCGGGGTGAGGACGAGCCGGACGTCCCGGGCCGTGGGCAGGGGCAGCGGGTCCAGGTCGCCGGGCGGGGTCGTGGCGAGGTCGTCCGCGTGGTGCGTGTCCTGGAAGACCGCGCGGAGCGTGAGCGGCTGGGAGGTATCCGCCGGGAACGGCTTCAGCACGGAGTAGAGCGGCACATAGGGGCGAGCGGTCGCGGAGTCGGCGGCCGGGTCGCCGGTGAGGGTGCGGGCCAGGACGTCGATCCGGAGCTGAGCCACATCGGGATCCGGCAGCGCGGCTTCGCGTTCGTCCGACTTGGCCCGGGACGCGTCGTCCAGGAGCTTCTTCATGGCGTCCGGCTCTCCGGTGAACACGGCGTCCGGGTACCCCAGGAGGGGGCGGCGCACCTCCCAGGCCGCCGTGGTGCCGTCGGACGTCAGCCCGACCGGTACGGCGACACGGACCGGGCCCGGCGGGACGAACCGGCGGAACGGCACCACCCCGACCGGTGCCGGAGCGTCCGGGTCGTGGGCGTCGGCGGACGTCGGTCCGCCGCCGGTGAGATCCATGAGGCGTACCCGGAACTGGTAGGTGTGCCCGTACAGCAGCGGTACCTGGTCGGCTCCCACGGAGCGGTAGACGGCGTGGCTCCCCAGACCGGTGGTGTCGCCGGTGAGGGCGAACGCCTGCGGATCGGTGAGCACGAGAGATCCTCCGGTCCACGCCGCGAAGTAGCCGGGCAGCCAGAAGTAACCGTCTGCCTGCGAGTCGTGGCTGACGGGGACGGTCTCCACGGCCAGTTCGCCGTCGAAGGCGCCGAGATCGATACCGTCGAGTTCGAGGTCGCCCTCGACGGCCACGAGCGAGGTCCAGGGCGCCTGCGGGTGCCCGTCCTCGCGTACGTCGACACGGTATCCGGCGACACCGAGCGGGGCCCCCGGCGCGTCGGCGGCGAGGCTGCGGGCGTTCTTGCCGAACTGCCGGTTGAGCCAGACCGTCACCTGTTCGTCGTCCCAGCCCAGTCGCACCCCGGTGTCCTTGACCGGCGGCAGCGCGGTCGGCGGCGGTTCGGGTCCCGGTTCGGTCCGGGCGGAGCTGCGCGCCTGGGCGCCGTGCACCGCACGGGCGAAACCGCCGTCGTAGGCGTCGGCCTCGGCGAAAACCTCGTCGAAGTCGCCGCTCTCACCGACGGGGAAGAGAACCGAGGCGAAGACAGGGCGCTCCGCCGTGTCGGTGAGCGGGGGGACGCGGGCGGCGAACCGGGCCAGCAGACCGGGGTCGGCATCCACCGCGGCGCGGTAGGCGCTCGTGGCGGCGAGGTCGGCGAAGAGGTAGCCGCCCTGAGCGAAGGGGTTGCCGCCGGGCAGTGCGAGGTCCGCCGGGTGGATGAGTCCGAGTTCGCGGGCGAGCCGGGGCTGCCGCAGCACCATCGCCAGGATCTCCTCCCATTCGAGCCGGGAGTCGGGCGGATCGTCCGGCGGATCGTCCGGGAGTGTCTTGAGCGCGCACTCGTACGACTGGTCGGTGACGAAGCAGTCGCCTTCGAAGTCCGCGCGGTGTACCGCGTCCTGGTAGCTGGTGGGCAGGAACTTCATGACGCTGGCGGGAGGGTCCTCCGTCTCCTCCGTGTCGGGCCGGATGACGAAGTTGGTGGCGAGCTTGTCGAACAGCCGGCGTCGGCGCGGCGGCTGGACCGTGGGGAGCGCGTAGCGGATCGCGGACGCCGAAGCGGGGGTCGGCAAAGCGTCGAGGGACGGCACGAGGACGGCTTCGAAGGTGAGGTCGGCGTCGGCGAAGGGGGTTTCCGTGCTGTGGAAGGGTGAGCGCGGGTCGCCCTGCGGCAGGGCGAGGACGGCGAGTTCGAGCGTCGGGGTGGCCGCCTTCGGGCGCCACCGCTGAGGGAAGACCAGGAGGTTCAGGGGCGCGCTGGTGATGGCCATCGAGGCTCCCAGGTCAGGGCACGGGAAGGATGCCGGCCTTGGCGGCGATGCCGAAGGCCTTCCAGTTCAGTGGGACGTCGTAGGTGGTGCGGAAGGACTTCCTCTTCTTCACCGCCCAGGCGACGGTGACCGTGCCGGCCACGAGGATGTCGCCGCGCAGCCTCACCTCGGCGTTCTCC
This sequence comes from Streptomyces sp. YS-3, assembly GCF_045257485.1. NCBI lineage: Bacteria > Bacillati > Actinomycetota > Actinomycetes > Kitasatosporales > Streptomycetaceae > Streptomyces > Streptomyces sp. YS-3. The sequence goes on from NZ_JBJHPC010000043.1 coordinate 11,938, forward strand.
GGATGTGCTGGGTCGAAGCTCACCCGGTTGATGATGAGCCGTCCCTCGGTCGAGAAGCTGAAGCCGAGGAGGCCGGACAGCAGCATGGCGCGCCCCGACAGGCCGAGCACAGCACCGGGCCGGTAGCGGTGCTGTTCGGTGACGCCGATGAAGTACCCGTACTGGACGCCCGCTTCGAGGTCGATGAGGAGGGGGATGAGTGTGCCGCCCACCGAACCGGCCGCGCAGGCCTCCATCTCCACGGCAGCCTTGCCGGACGCGTCGCCGCGGATGCTGAACCGTAGCTGTCCTCCTGCGTAGACGGCAGGGAAAATCAACTGCTGGTAGCTGCCGGTCACTTCGAAGAGGACCGAGCCTCCGGTCTTCGCGGCGAGCAGATCAGCGGTCAGGTCGGCGCCGAGGCTGAGCGCACCGCGCACCTTGCCGACGCCGCAATCCACCCCCTCGCCGTCGGGCCCTTCGAGCCTGAAGTCGGCGCCCGCGTCGAGCCGGAACGCGGTGCCGCTGAGCGATGCGGTGACGTGCAGCGATCCGGGGAGCCCGGGGACGTCCTCCCCCGCGTCGTTCGTGCCCGGCACCAGATTGTTGAGCAGGTCGAGCACGTCCGCGACGTCCTGAAGTGCCCCGCCCGGATGGACCTCGGGAGCAGGGAAGTCGGTGGGGCCGACTGCGGGGGAGTGGAGGTCGTGGATGACGGACAGGACTTCACCGAACGGTTCGACGGTGAAGTTCTGCGCGATGCGGGGAACATCCACCGTCCAGCCGTTCGCGGTGTCGACGACGAACTCCTTGCCCTTGTCGTAGACGGCGTCCGCGCGCCATCCGACGCCTTCCACTAGTCGCCGTTCGAGGTCATTGCCCTTCCGCTTGAAGACGACCTTCTCAGGGTCGAACCGAAGCTGCCCCGAAGCGACGGACAGTGGATACGGCGCATCGAAGGGGATGCTCTCGTCGAGTGAGGGGAAGAGGCCCGTCGTGCGCAACATGCAGTACGCGTCCGCGAGCAACGGATTCGCGGTACTCGAAATCTCGGTTTGCCCGTGCTCGACCTGGGGGCACGGGTACAGGATCCGACCGGTTTCCCCCGCGAACAGCAACACGTAACGAGAACCGCTGGTGAACAAGTCCGCCGCATCCGCCCAACGGAGCGGGTACGCGACGTCCGGCTCAACGTTCCTGCGGATGAGGGGCACCCCGAGGCCCGCGTCCACCGGAGCGACCGACTTGGCCTCGATGCCGGCGTCGGTGCGGACGACGCTCCACTGACCGGCCCCGGGCAGGTTCGGGCTGCCGTGGACGGCCACGGCGAACTCGGGCTTGCCGGTCGTACCGCTGGGGTCCGCTTTGCCCGCATTGTGCGCGTACACCCCAGTGACACGCATGGTGTGGGGCGAGTCGCCGACGCGGACGGTGCAGTCGACGGGGCCGCCGATCGGGCCCGCGATGTCGAAGAGCTGCTGGAGCTGCTCCGGGGTCAGAGCACCGACGCCGAGCTCGGAGACGGGGGTCTTGGGGTCGAACTTGATGCACTGGACAAAGCCCAGCTGACGGCGGGCCGGGACGCGGCCACCGGGGCCCTGGCCCTGCTGAACGCCCTCGATCTCGATGTCGGCGTCGTAGTAGACCGCCTGCATGTCGGGAGTGGCGCCACTCCCGTCCTTGGAGAGGATCACGTGGTGGTCCGTGTCGCGGATCTCCCGGATGTCGAACATGCCGTGCACCACGCCCGGATGGACGACGTGGTCGACGTACGGATTGCGGAACAGGCCGGGCGTGGTCGCCAGCCAGCCACTGTCCCAGCGCACGACCGTTCCGCTGCCGTGGCGTTCCAGGGTGATGATCCGTACGACGACGGCGTCACAGGGTTCGAGAATGCTGGTCAGCTGAATCCGCTCGTAGGCCGTGCGCCCGTGGAAGGCGTCGAACGCGACCTGACTGATGTACACAACGTCTTCGGGGCGTTCATTCACCCACCGGCTGAAGAGCGTCGCGCCATATCCTCCGAAGTCGATCCGGGACAGGGGTACCTGTTGCTGGAAGAGGCCATTGAAGGTGTCCCGGAACAGCTCCGTTCCAAGGACGGAGGACGTGGGCCCCGGGTAGGTGATCGTCTGCACCGTGCGGCCGTCCAGTTGCGGCGGCCTCGGCGGGGCTCCCTCTTCCCTGGACGCGGGCAAGGACCCCGCCCGCAGGCTGAGTTGACGCTCACCACCGAGCCCGTCGAACTGGGCCTGGAACAGCAGCAGGCTGGGCTTGATCTCGTACCTGTGGTCGCAGGGGTTGAGTTCCACCACCGCCTTCAAACCGAACGGCAGTGTGAACAGCACACCGGCGCCGCGGCCTTCCTGGTTGCTGTTGCCGTTGCTGCCGGTGTCTCCCTCTGCGTACGCCCGTACGATCTCGGAGGCCACCTCCACCGGTGCCACCGGCACCAACGTCACCGAGTTCGAGGCGATCAGCGTCGGTCCGCCGTCGGTGTCGCAGGTGAGCATCCGGTCGGTGTCGCCCGTCAGATGGTTCGGGAGGTTGTGCACCGGCTCCCACTGGAACTGCGGCAGAAGCAGGACGCAAGTCTTCGCCGCTGTCGTGTGCAGCGCGAGTGAGTCCAGGCTGACCGGAATGAATTCGTCGCCCTCCAGGGCCAGCCCGACACCCAGTTGGTCGGCGGCCGAGGAGACATCGAGGAGGGTGAGGCCCGAGTGGCGCTGCCCGCGGACCCGGTCCTCGTAGTACTTGAGCAAGTCATCCCCGTCCTCGCGCTGCCCCGAGGCGATCGGCAGACTCTGCGGTGACGGGAAAAGCGTCCCGGAAACACCATCCGTCTCGGTGCCCAGGCCCGTGGCCAGCTTCATCGTCAGGGCGGCGTCGGCGGGCGTGGACCACGCGACGCGCGTCCACACCTGCGTGTCGAAACCTCCGCGACGTTCGGGACGTGGGGTGAAGTTCGCCGCGTACGGGTCCGGCAGCATGGGCACCAACTGAAGCAGCCCGAAGCGCAGTTGCAACGCACCAGCACCCAGCCGGCCCGGAACGGTGAAACGGCCGCCGAGCAACAGCTGCTCCGGTGGCCGAACGGTCAGCAGCGCGTTGCGCAGAGCCAGAGCCATGGGCTGGAGCCCGCCGTCCGGGTGTGCATCCTCCGCACCGGCAACGAGGGTGAGGGCCACGCCGTCACCGTCGTGAAGCGTTGCGTACAACCCCTTCCACGTACTGTCGAGGGGCTTGCCGGCGGCCGGCCGAGGCCGGTCCAGGTGCGTACGGGCGGTGACCGCCGTCTGGAACGTATCCGCGCCCGCGAAGTAACTGCCGTAGGACAGCTCGTCCGACGCCGCGAAGGAGACGTCCACGACCGCATCCCTGCCCTGGCTGTCCTGCCAGAGCCGGCATGTCTGATGGCACCGGCGGGCATCGACGCCGCTCGCCGTGAACTTCAGGGACCCGCCGTCCAGGAGGACGTCCACGGCGCCCAGCCGGGCCGGTCCGCCCTCCAGCCCCCGCCATACGGCACTCAATCCTTCTCCCAGGCCGAGGTGGAGGGCACCCGCTCCTTTCGCCTCGCCCAGTTCCGAGCCCGGCACGGTCGTCACCGGCAGCCTCCAGTCGGCCCGCCGGATGTCCGCCGCACCGGACGGGGTGAAGAGCTCGGCACGGGTGTCCGTGACCGGGAAGTGTGCGGGAGCCGCCATCAACGGAACGAGGACGCACTGTCCCTCCGCGCTGTATTTCGGCCTGGCGATGGCGGTGGAGGGACGCCGAAGGACCACACGCGTGCCGTACACGGTGAGCGAAGCGGTCAACTCGCCCACGGTGGCGGCGCCTTCCGGATCGAGGACGAAGCCCGCGGTGGCGGGAGGTTCGAAGACGCACCGTGCGGCTTCGGCCCCCGGTCCCGCCTCGGGGCCAGGGACGGTGGTGGGATCGGGCTCCAGGCCCAGGCCGATCCGGGAACCGCGATCCAGGACCAGTTCACCCGGCTCGTAGTGCGCCGGACCCCGGACGGCAAAGGTCCCGGACGTGATCCGTAGCCCCGCCCATGCGTCGGCGGGTGCTGCCGGGTCCAGGCGACCGGCGGAGATCCACACCGTGCCCGCCGGGATGTCGGCCGTCAGCGGGTCCCGTTCGTCCGGGCGCGGCTCCCAGGGCAGCGCGAGCAGTACGGGCCCCCCACTTCCGAACCGGACCGTGAACCAGCGCTCGGCCGCATGGAACAGGTCGTACCAGACGCGTCGGCCCTCGGAATCCAGGAACGGGCCGAAGGTACGCTCGGGACGCATCGCGACGGCCCAGTCCGGCGGGGTGCCGCCGTCGCCGGGCGTCCCGCGCCGCCACAGGCGCAGTCCGGGTTGCGCAGCCGTGTTGCCGGCGATGTGGGATTCGACGAGGTATTCCAGTTCCTGGCGCAAGGCCTCGTCCGGCGCCGGCTGCGAGGAGCGGTGCCCGTCCGGTACGGAGTCCGAGGAGCGGTGCCCGTCCGGCACGGCGTTCGGCGCGGCGGTGAGGACTGCGCGGCGGAGGTCCGTGAGTTCTGCGTGGGTGCTTCCGTCACCGGGTCGTAGATCACCGGTGTGGGTGATGAGCAGGGTCAGCAGATCGGAGCGACGCATCGGAACTCCGCGGAGGGAATGAGGCGTGTCGAGGACCGGACGCATGGGTCGGTGACCTTCCGGAGGGCGGTCCGCGCGCTCTGTTTCCATGGTGCGACGCCTTGCCGAGGTTGTCGAACGCGCCTCGTGGACCCGATGGCGGCACCGCCGGACCGCACGTTCCGTTCGATCCGCAACCTCGCGCGGTAATCCGTTTGGCGGGCCACCGCGACCGCTGCTACGTTTCCGGTGGCCGTGCGAGAGAACGAGGAGGTGGTACCCGTGAACGCAGAATCGACATGGGTGCTCCCCTCCGGGGTCACGGTCGGACGCTAGGCAGGTCGTCCGGGAGCGCCGCTCTGAGCACTCCCGAAAGGCACGACCATGCACTTCACTTCTGAACAGAGCCTCGACGACGATGTCATCGAGCGCGCATTCACCCTCGGCGACATCCCCGGAATCCTGTGGACGCCCGCGTCGGCGTCCGTATCCGCGCCGGTGCCGCTGATCCTGCTCGGCCACCCGGGCGGTCTGCACAAGCTGTACCCCCGGCTGGCGGGACGGGCCCGGCACTCCGCTGCGGACGGCTTCGCCACCGCCACCATCGAACTCCCCGGGAGCGGTGAACGGCCCCGCTGGCCGGCCGTCGAGGAGGCGCGCGCCGACATGCGCCGGGCCTTGCAGGCGGGTGAGCCGGTCAGCGACGAGATCATCGAGGCCCTTATCCTCCCGCTCGTGGAAAAGAGCGTCCCGGAATGGCAGGCCGCCCTGGACGCCCTCCTCGCGCTGCCTGAGGTCGACGGTCCGGTCGGGTACTCGGGGGGAGTGATCTCCATCGGGGTACGGCTGGCGGTGGTGGAGCCGCGTATCTCGGCGGCCGTGTTGTTCGCCGGGAGTTTCGTACCCCGTGCCATGTTCGAGGAGGCCCGCCAGGTCACCATTCCGCTACATGTCCTGTTGCAGTGGGACGACGAAGGGAACGACCGGCAGGCGGCCCTGGACCTGTTCGACGCCTTCGGCACGCGGGAGAAAACCCTGCACGCCAATCTCGGCGGCCACACTGGCGTCCCACAGTTCGCGGGGGAGGCCGCGGCCCAGTTCTTCACCCGGCACCTGAAGTGAGACCGGGCCACTCCGCAACCCTCTGAGGGTAGGCCGTGCTGACCCGGATGCCGTTCGTCGCGGGAACACCCCCGGCGATCCTGTTGTGCGGTTGGTGCCGTTGGCCCCTGCCGACTCGGCAGGGGAAGTGTTCCCGCGACCGCGACCGCGACCGCGACCGCGACGGTGACCGAGGTCGAGGTGCGGGGGCGTGGGTTGCTCGTGACGCATCAGACGCCGTAACGCGGGCAACGTCATGGCGCATGCGCGTGCCCTGAACTTCGCTGCAGAAACTCATAGTTCGTATGCATGTAGGGGCGATGTAAGGGCATCCGATGGCCAGGAGGTTGATAACAATGGTTCCGCTGCTTCTCGTTCTTCTGCTGGCTTTGATCCTCTTCGGTGCGGGCTTCGCACTGAAGGCACTGTGGTGGATCGCGGTGATCGTGCTGGCCGTGTGGCTCCTGGGCTTCGTTGCCCGGTCCGCGGACAGTGGCGGTCGTCGGGGCCGCTGGTACCGCTGGTAGGCGGGTACTCCTCGGTGTGAGGATCACCGCTGGTGACGCAGGTTGACGTGGGGCCCGGCCGGGAACGGCCGGGCCCCACGTCGTGCCCGCGGACACCTATCGCGTGAAGTGCGGGACGGCCCGGGCGTATCGGGAGCAAGCCGGGTACGGGTACGGCGCACCGGAATCCGTACGCACCGTGGGTAGTCGTGAGGCTCTCACGGGTGGAAGGCGTTGAGTGCCCCGTCAACCTGGTGCTGGGGGAGGCTGAGGTGTCGGAAGTCGCAGACCTTGAGCACGCCCTGTTTGGAGTCCGTCGGCCGCGCGGTGAGGGGTTTTGCCGCTGTCCCCGCTCCTGAAGCAAGTCGGCCGCCGCCATGAGATACCCACAGATCAAGAACGCCACGCTGTCCACGTCCCGCGGAGCTCAACGCGCCCTGGTCGTGCCATAAACGCGCCGAACACGCGTGCAACTCCGCCCGGAAGTATGACACTTCCTCCAGCGCATCCCATCGGACGCCCTGATACCCCAGACTCAGCCTCGCGGTGAACGCCATTACCGGGAGGTTGACGTGTCCGAAAGCGACGATGTCCGCGTCTATGACGTCCATGACCTTCCTGGCCTGGACTTCGATCCTTTCCTGTGGGAATCCCTGACCGACGCGCCGGTGTCCCGGATCCGCCTTCCGCACGGCACAGGAGAGTGCTGGCTCGTCACTCGGCACGAGGACGTTCGGTTTGTCACTTCTGACCGACGATTCAGCCGGGACATCCTGGGTCGCTCCGTTCCCAAGATGACCAAACACTTCATCCCCCTGGACCGTGCCGTCAGCTTCGTCGACCCGCCCGACCACGCCCGGGTCCGCTCCGTGGTCGCCCCCTACTTCACCCAGCGCGGCATCGACCGGCACCGGATCCGCGCGCATCAGCTCATGGAAGAACGCTGTCGTGAGCTGGAAGCCGTCGGCGCACCCGCCGACCTCGTGCGCCACGTCATCTCACCCTTCGCCCTGGGCATGATCAGCGAGGTGATGGGCATTCCAGCCGGGGACCAGCCCCAGATCCGGGCATGGGCGCAGACCATCCTGACACGGGCCTCGGATGACGCTCAGGCGCTCCGGGCCGAAGAAGCCAAGCAGGCGGCCCGCGCCTACTTCAGCTCGCTGGCGGCCCAGCGCCGCGCCGAGCCGCGCGAGGACGTCATGAGCGCGCTGGTGGCCGCGGTGGACGCGGGGCGGATCGACGAGGAAGAGCTCCTGGCCCTGGCCACGCTCATGGGCCTCAACGGCTGGCACGCCGTGTGCAACAACGTGACCAACATGATGTTCGTCCTGCTCACGCAGCCGCAGCTCAGAGACTGGCTACACCGACATCCCGGCCAGATCCTTCCGGCCGTGGACGAACTCCTGCGCTGGATCCCCCACAAGCACGGCGTCGGACAGCCCCGGGTCGCCACGGAGGACGTAGAAGTGGGTGGCGTACTGATTCGCGAGGGAGAGTTCGTCTACGTCTCCTATGTGGCTGCCAACTGGGACGAACGCGTGTACCCCGATCCCGGCCGAATCGACTTCGAGCGCAAGGGACTGCCGCACGTGGCGTTCGGCTTCGGTCCCCATGCCTGCGTCGGCCCCCTCCTGGCACGGATGGAGGCGGAGATCCTGGTCAACACCCTGACCGGCAGGTTCCCCACCATGCGTCTCGCTGTTCCCTCCGAAAACGTCGCGTGGCAGACCGATGTCCTCATCCGGGGCCCCGTCGACCTCCCTGTCACATGGTCCCCCAGCCGGTAGGGGCCTGCATCGCACCTCGTAACTGCTCCCGGCAGCTGGTGAGTAGGAACGATGGGTTGGTGTTCGAGCGATACCGGTTGACGTCACCGGCAGGTTGCTCCGGCAGATCGCCAACTTGTTGTCGCGGTCGGCAAGATCAAGTAAGGTCACCCGACGTGAACACCGGACCGGCACTACGCCACACACGGATTGGCCACCCGGTGGTGGGCTGATCGCACAGCGGGTGCACAGAAGGCACCCCCTCAGTTCGGCACGCGGACCTCCCGACGCTCGTGCATTACGCGTCCGTTCTCCGTGCCGAACCACAAAGAGGTCAGCTGAATGACAGTCACGTTCAATCACACCATCATCGCCGCCAAGGACCGCAACGAGTCGGCCCGGTTCTTTCGCGAGCTGCTGGAACTCCCCGAAGCGCCGTCCTGGGGTCCGTTCACCAACATCCAGCTCTCCGACGGGGTGCTGCTGCAGTTCGCCGAGCCGCCGGTGGAGATCCAGATGCAGCATTACGCGTTCCTGATCGACGACGAGCTGTTCGACCGGGCGTACCGGCGGCTGGTAGATCGCGGTGTCGAGCACTGGGCCGATCCGCAGATGCGACGCCCCAACGAGATCAACAACGAGCACGGCGGTCGCGGGGTGTACTTCAAAGACCCCGCCGGCCACGCGATCGAGCTGATCACCCGCCCGTACCTGTAACCGGGGCGGCGCCTGGTCGCGAGTCCGACAGGCGCCGGCCCGACAGGGGCCAGGACGGTCCACGCAACTGCCCTGCCACGGGAAGCGGCGGGACCCCTGCCGCCTCCCGTGGCGGGTCCCGCTGCCGTACGGACAAGACACCACCCCTCCGCCCCACCCTTGCCTCACCTATCGAATTTCGATAGATTCGCATCGTGATTCGATGGAAGGGTGGGCCATGGGGAAGCTGACCGTACGTGCGCTACGCGCCGTGCTCGGGGTGGTGTTCGCGGGCACCGCCTTCGTGCAGGTACTGATGGTGTGGACATTGGTGAGCGGGAGCGACCCGGAGGACGGGTCGCTCCCGCTGACCGCGCTGCGTGTGGCCACGATCCTGGGCATGGTGTCGGTCCAGGTCGCGCTGGTCTGCGTCTGGCGACTGGTGACGATGGTGCGGCGCGGAACCGTGTTCTCGCACGCCGCCTTCCGGTACGTGGACGGTGTGATCGGGGCGATCGTGGCGGCTGCCCTGGTGTGGTTCGCGGTCACGGTCATCAACGCACCGGGCCAGCGGGACGACCCCGGCGTCACCCTCATCATGGGCGGGGTCGGTGTGGCCATCCTGGGAGTCGCGCTCATCGTGCTCGTGCTGCGGATGCTGCTCGCCCAAGCCGTCGCCCGCGACGTCGAAGCGGCGCAGATGCAGGCCGAGTTGAACGAGGTGATCTGATGCCGATCGCCGTCGACATCGACGTGATGCTGGCCAGGCGCAAGATGTCGGTGGGTGAGCTCGCGGACCGGATAGGGATCACGCCCGCCAACCTCGCGGTACTCAAGAACGGCCGCGCCAAGGCGGTACGTTTCACGACGCTCGCCGCGCTCTGCGAGGTGCTCCAATGCCAGCCGGGGGATCTGCTGCGCTGGGAGGATGAGGGGTCTGAGGAGTCCGAGGAGACCGAAAAGGTTGGCGAGGCCGCAGGTTAAAGACGTGCCTGTTCAGGATTTCTCGCCTCCGGTAGGTGCTGGCATCAGCCAGTGTCGAGGCCGTCGATCAGGCGACCCAGGAACCGGGTGAAGGTGGCCTCGGGGGTGAGGGCGCGTCCAGGGGCGGAGAGGGCTTCGGCGAGTTCGGGGTGGTGGCCGTCGGCCGCGACAGCCGCGAGGTAGCGGGCCGTGGCCGCCGCCCGTTCCGGTGATGATGAGACCGCGGCCTGCGCGATCTCGTGGGCGACGTGTCCGGCCACGAAGGCGGTGAGCTGGGCGAAGATCTCCAGCTTCGCCGCACCGTCCAGCGCGGTGGGACGCAGCACGGCGAGGGCGTGTTCGAGGAATGCCAGCGTGTTGGGTCCCGGAACGCGAGGGGTGGACAAGGCGCCGGGCAACCAGGGGTGGCGCAGCATGTGGGCGCGCTGCAAGTGGGCCACGGCTTTGAGGTCCGCACGCCAGTCACCGGTGGGAGGAGCCGTGACAGTGAGTTCGGCGCTCACATGGTCAACCATCAGTTCCAGCAGCGTCTCCTTGTCGGGGGCGTAGCTGTAGAGCGACATCACACCGGCTCCGACCTCGCCGGCGACTCGCCGCATGGTGACCGCGTCGAGCCCTTCCGCGTCCGCCAGGGCGACGGCTGCCGCGGTGATCGCCTCTCGCGTGAAGGAGGGCCGACGGCCGCGGCGTGGCTCTGCGGCGCGCAGCCAGAGCTCTTCGGGGTCGATGCCCGGGGCGCCGGGCCTGCCGTCCTGGGGCACGTCTCGCCTTCCTTCTGCTGGTGATCGCGGTGGCTCTTGCCCAGCTCATCCAAGCATCCTCTATTCTCGTACATCGTACGGAAATGAGGAGGGGAACGATGCCATCACGCATGCCCGACGCTGGGGCCGGCCCGGTCTTGGCGCCGCCCGCGGGGAAGCCGCCGCTGTCCTCGCGGATGATGAGAGCGACGTGGCGAGGCCTGCCGGCCAAGCGGTACGAAGTCGGTTGGGAGCCGGGTCTGGTGGTGCCGGCCGCCGACGGCAGCCCGTTGATCACCGACCACTACTTCCCGCGTGAGCAGGGCGACTTCGCCACTCTCCTGATCCGCTCGCCCTATGGCCGCGGCCTGCCGTGGTCCGCCCAGTACGGCCTGCTCTTCGCCGAGCAGGGCTTCCACGTGGTCCTGCAGAGCTGCCGCGGCACCGGCGGGTCCGGTGGCGCATTCGACCTGTGGCGCAACGAGGCAGCCGACGGTCAGGCCACCATGTCCTGGCTACGTACACAACCCTGGTTCAACGGGACACTGGGAACCGTGGGCCCCAGCTACCTCGGCTACGTGCAATGGGCACTGGCTCTGGATCCGCCGCCGGAACTGAAGGCCATGGTGGTGCAAGTAGGGCTGCACGACCCCCACACCCTGTTCTACGCGGACGGCGCGCTGCGCCTGGAGAACGCCCTCGCCGTCGGCGCGGGCATGACCTATCAGCACCAGGGCATCGCACCCTTCCTGCGGGCGACACTGCGCCTCCAGCGCCGTCTGCGCGCCGTCACCACCGCGCAGCCCCTGCGTGGTGCGTACGTGTCCGCCCTCGGGGGTGAAGTGCCGTGGCTGGACGCCGTGATGGCGCACCCCGACGCCAAGGACGCCTACTGGACCGGGGCGTCCATGGCGGAGTCGGCGGCGCGGCTCCGCGTGCCCATAGCACTGGTCACCGGATGGCACGACGCCCTGGTCGACCAGACCTTCCAGCAGTACGAGCGACTGCGTCAGGCCGGATGCGAGACGGCCCTGCTCGTCGGCCCGTGGACCCACACCTCCGCCCTGCAGCAGGGATGGCCCGAGGTGTTCGCCGAGAGCCTGGCGTGGTTGCGCGCCCACCTGTACGCCGAAGCCTCCGGCTTGCGCCCGACCCCGGTGCGGGTGCACGTCGGCGGCGAAGACACCTGGCAGGACCTCGGCGACTGGCCGCCAGCCGCGGCTGCCACCCCGTGGTACCCCATCCCCGGCGGCCATCTCACTCAACAGGGACCCGCGGACTCGGCACCCCTGACGACGTTCCGCTACGACCCGGCGGACCCC
>NZ_JBJHPC010000421.1:0-6399 GCF_045257485.1 Streptomyces sp. YS-3
GCACAGTGCCGCGGCAGCACCCCCCCCCGTACCGTCAGCGCCGAGCCACACCCTCCGCCCGCGCCGCCGCCGCGACCGCCGCGGTGACCGCCGGTGCGACCCGCTCGTCGAACGGCGACGGGATCACGTAGTCCGCGGCCAGGTCGTCGCCGACCACATCCGCCAGCGCGTTCGCCGCCGCGATCTTCATCCCCTCGGTGATCCGGGAGGCCCGCACCTGGAGGGCGCCCGCGAAGATCCCCGGGAACGCCAGCACGTTGTTGATCTGGTTCGGGTAGTCCGACCGGCCCGTGGCGACCACCGACGCGTACTTGTGCGCGATGTCCGGGTGGACCTCCGGGTTCGGGTTGGCCATGGCGAACACGAACGCGCCGGGCGCCATCGAGGCCACCGCCGCCTCCGGGACCGTACCGCCGGAGACGCCGATGAAGACGTCCGCGCCGGCCAGCGCGGTCTCCAGGGAGCCGGACAGCCCCGCCTTGTTCGTGAGCTCCGCGAGCTCCCGCTTGACGTCGGTCAGGTCCTGGCGGTCCCGGCTGACAATGCCCTTGCGGTCGGCGACCGCCACGTCGCCCAGCCCCGCCTCCAGGAGGAACTTGGCGATGGCCACACCGGCCGCGCCGGCGCCCGAGATCACGCCCCGCAGCTGGCCGAGCGTGCGCCCGGTGAGCTTCGCCGCGTTGCGCAGCGCCGCGAGGGTGACCACGGCGGTGCCGTGCTGGTCGTCGTGGAAGACCGGGATGTCCAGGGCTTCCTGGAGCCGGCGCTCGATCTCGAAGCAGCGCGGCGCCGAGATGTCCTCCAGGTTCACTCCGCCGAAGGACGGCGCCAGGCGCACGACCGTCTCGATGATCTCGTCCGTGTCGGTGGTCGCGAGCGCGATGGGCACCGCGTCGACCCCGCCGAACTGCTTGAAGAGGATGGCCTTGCCCTCCATCACGGGGAGGGATGCCTCGGGGCCGATGTCACCCAGCCCGAGCACGGCCGTACCGTCCGTGACCACGGCGACGACCTGGGACTTCCAGGTGTAGTCGTGGACCAGTTCCGGGTTCTCCGCGATCGCGGTGCACACCTTCGCCACACCTGGCGTGTAGGCCAGGGACAGGTCGTCCCGGTCCCGGATGGGCACGGTGGCCTGCACGGCCATCTTGCCGCCCCGGTGCAGGGCGAAGGCCGGATCGAAGGGCTCCTCCGAGGAGGCTCCGTCGGTACTGCTGTCGCTGCGAGGATTGACGATCTCCGCTGCCATTTTGATTTGACCCCTTAAGTCTTCATCAGTTGAGGGTGGCCACTCCTTGTTGAGGAGGGGTGGGTGGGCACCACGTACGTTCCCCGCGGGAAGCGGTTGGCCCGCCCCACGGGGAGGAGGTACGTACGCGCGGGCGCGCCGCACAACGCGCCCTGAGCCCCGGATGAGGGGTGTAAGGATCCTTCTTACCGGACGGAGGGGTGCGCCGAGTAGTCCATTTCGACTGCGGAACGCCGTGGTGACACGACTCATAGCGGCATGTCGGGACAAGTGAGCTATGCGGCATGAAACGTGTCCACAACGCGAGATGAACCGCAGATTTTCCGGCCCGGAAAGGCAAAACCCGCACATGGTCCGGCCTTGATGTACCGGCCCGTTGGGGTTGGGGGGTGACCCGTTATCCGATTTTGACATGCGCGCCCCCCTGTTTCAGCAGGTCCGAATGGCAAGATGCCGACACAACACGGTCGTGTCGCCCAAGGACGGGCACCGCGGCCCACTGTTCACTCACTGGCAAACTCCATCACCCGCCGGAGGAACCCGACCATGACCGCAAGCACCACCCGTCGTACGACCGCCGCCTCGTCCCGGATTGCCGCGGTCGGCGCGATCGCGGTCGCCGGTGCCCTGCTGCTCACCGGCTGCGGAGACCAGACGAAGAGCAAGGACAACGGCGGCGCCAGCTCCGCCGGCACCAGCAAGGCCCCCCTGTTCTCGAAGCTGCCCAAGGCCATTCAGGACAAGGGCGTCATCAAGGTCGGCTCGGACATCGCGTACGCGCCGGTCGAATTCAAGGACAAGGACGGCAAGACCGCCGGTATCGACCCGGACCTCGCCGATGCCATGGGCAAGCAGCTGGGTGTGAAGTTCCAGTTCGAGAACGGCACCTTCGACACGCTGGTCACCGGTCTGCGCGCCAAGCGGTACGACATGGCCATGTCGGCCATGACGGACACCAAGGACCGCCAGAACGGCGTCGACTCGGCGACGAAGAAGAAGGTCGGCGAGGGTGCCGACTTCGTGGACTACTTCACCGCCGGTGTGTCGATCTACACTGCGAAGGGCAAGGACCAGGGCATCAAGACCTGGGACGACCTCTGTGGCAAGAAGATCGTGGTGCAGCGCGGCACGGTCTCCGAGGACCTCGCCAAGAAGCAGTCCGAGAAGTGCGGCGACAAGGGCAAGATCTCGATCGAGGCCTTCGACACCGACCAGCAGGCCCAGACCCGGCTGCGCTCCGGCGGCGCCGACGCCGGCTCCTCCGACTTCCCGGTCGCCGCGTACGCGGTGAAGACCTCGGGCGGCGGCAAGGACTTCCAGATCGTCGGCGAGCAGGTCGAGGCCGCTCCGTACGGCATCGCGGTCGCCAAGGACAACACGCAGCTGCGCGACGCCCTCAAGGAGGCGCTCGACGCGATCATCAAGAGCGGCGACTACGACAAGGTCGTCGCGAAGTGGGGCGTCGAGGCCGGCGCCGTGAAGGAAGCCAAGATCAACGGCGGCGTCTGATTCTCCCCGCTCCGGGCCCGCTCCGCCCCGTCCCCGGGCGGAGCCCCCGAAGGCTTCTGAAAGGCAACACCCGTGACTGTTGACGTCAACAAGACGGAGCCGGCGGACACCCCGCCCCCCGCCGCTCCGGAGAGCATCAAAGCGATCCCGGTCCGCCACTACGGCCGGTACGTCTCCGCGGTGATCGCGATCGCCCTGCTCGCCGCGATCATCTACGCGTTCAGCCAGGGCAAGATCAACTGGGGTGCCATCCCCGACTACTTCTTCGACAGCCGCATCCTCGACGGCGTCGGCCAGACCCTGCTGCTGACCGTCCTGTCCATGGCGATCGGCATCGTCGGCGGCATCATGCTCGCCGTGATGCGCCTGTCGAAGAACCCGGTGACGTCCTCCATCGCCTGGTTCTACATCTGGTTCTTCCGGGGCACCCCGGTCCTGGTCCAGCTGATGGTCTGGTTCAACCTGGGCCTGGTCTTCGAGTACATCAACCTCGGGCCGATCTACAAGGACTACTGGTCCTCGTTCATGACGCCGCTGCTCACGGCGCTGCTCGGGCTCGGCCTGAACGAGGCCGCGTACATGGCGGAGATCTGCCGGGCCGGTCTGCTCGCGGTCGACGAGGGCCAGACCGAGGCCGCCCACGCACTGGGCATGAGCCACGGCAGGACGCTGCGCCGGATCGTGATCCCGCAGGCGATGCGCGTGATCGTGCCGCCGACGGGCAACGAGGTCATCAACATGCTGAAGACCACGTCGCTGGTCTCGGCGGTGCAGTTCTACGAGCTGCTGCGGCAGGCACAGGACATCGGCCAGACCTCCGGCGCCTCGGTCGAGATGCTGTTCCTGGCCGCCACCTGGTACCTGATCCTGACCACGGTCTTCTCGATCGGCCAGTACTACCTGGAGCGCTACTACGCCCGCGGCTCCACCCGAGCGCTCCCGCCCACCCCGTTCCAGCGGATCAAGGCCAACGCGGCCCTGTTCCGTCGCACCCCCAAGGCGGTGACCCGATGACCGCCATGGTGAAGTCCGAAGGCGTGCACAAGTCCTACGGCCCCGTCGAGGTCCTCAAGGGCATCGACCTGGAGGTGGCCGAGGGCGAGGTGTTCTGCCTGATCGGCCCGTCCGGCTCCGGCAAGTCGACCTTCCTGCGGTGCATCAACCACCTGGAGAAGATCAACGGCGGCCGGCTGTACGTGGACGGCGAGCTCGTCGGCTACCGCCAGAAGGGCGACAAGCTCTACGAGCTGAAGGACAGCGAGGTCGCGCTCAAGCGCCGTGACATCGGCATGGTCTTCCAGCGCTTCAACCTGTTCCCGCACATGACGGCGCTGGAAAACGTCATGGAGGCGCCGATCCAGGTCAGGGGCGAGAGCAAGGCGGTGGTGCGCGAGCGCGCGGAGAAGCTGCTCGACCGGGTCGGCCTGGCCGACAAGGCGCGCAACTACCCCTCGCAGCTCTCCGGCGGCCAGCAGCAGCGCGTGGCGATCGCCCGTGCGCTGGCCATGGAGCCGAAGCTGATGCTCTTCGACGAGCCGACGTCCGCGCTCGACCCGGAGCTGGTCGGTGACGTCCTGGACGTCATGCGGGGCCTGGCCGAGGACGGTATGACCATGATCGTGGTGACCCACGAGATGGGCTTCGCGCGCGAGGTCGGCGACTCGCTGGTCTTCATGGACGGCGGTGTGGTGGTCGAGTCCGGACACCCGCGCGACGTCCTGACCAACCCGCAGCACGACCGCACGAAGTCGTTCCTGTCGAAGGTGCTTTAGCGCTCCGCGGGGGACGCCGTCCCCCTGCCGCGGGGCCGCCGCGGCCGGTCGCAGCATTCCCCGAACGGGGCGGTACGGGCTGAGGAGCCCGTACCGCCCCGTTCGGCGTAGTGGAGTCCGTCCCCGCCGGGGCCGCCCACGTAATACCCTCGGATGGCATATAGCCGTTACTGACGCCGCTGCTGCCGCCGTAAGGATTACACGTGGAACTGGCCTATTACTCGGACTATGCCGTCCGCCTGGTCAACACCGAGGAGCCGGCCCGTAACAAGGACTCCCTGACCTCGGTCGAGGTGATCCGGGAGCTCTTCACGTCGGAGTCGACCACGGCCCGCCGGGCGACGGAGGCGGACGTGCCCCGGCTGCGGGCGGTACGGGCGCGGCTGCGCGCGGTCTTCGAGGCGGCGGACGCGGGCGAGGAGGAGCAGGCGGTGGACCTGCTCAACTCCCTGCTCCTGGAGTTCCCGGTCAGCCCGCAGATCTCCGGCCACGACCACCGGGACGAGGACGGCAGCCCGCTGTGGCACATGCACCTCGCGGACCACACCTCGAACGCGACGGCGGGCTACGCGGCGCTCGCGTCCATGGGCCTGGCGTTCCATCTGACCGAGTACGGGGTGGACCGCCTCGGGCTGTGCCAGGCGGCCCCGTGCCGCAACGCCTACCTGGACACCTCCACCAACCGCTCCCGGCGCTACTGCTCCGACCGGTGCGCGACCCGGGCGAACGTGGCCGCCTACCGGGCGCGCAAGCGCCTGGAGACCGACCGGTCCGCGAACACCGGCCGCAGCGCCGAGACCGCCCAGGACAGCAGCACCGCCACCGAGCGCTGACGCCCGCGCGTCAGCGGCCGGTAGCGGGCACGCACCCGCCCGAGCACCAGCTCACCGGGGACGGTGCCGAACGCCCGGCTGTCGACGACCTCGTCGTCCGGGTTGTCCCCGAGCACCCACCAGCCGCCCTCACGCAGCTCGATCAGCCGTTTGACGATGAGCAGATCCTGCTGGAGCGGATGCCGCAGCACCGCGATGTCCCCCGCCCGGAACTCGCTCCCGTAGTGCACCAGCAGCTGATCCCCATGGAGCAGCGTCGGCACCATGGAGGTCCCGGTCACCTCCGCGATCCCCAACGGCACCCTCGGCTCCCGCCCCTGATCCGTCATCCGCCACCCACCTCCCGGTACCCGGTCCACTCCCACGGTACGTTCCGCCACGAGTCCCATGGTGACCCTGGACTTTTGTCCTAAGCCCCCGGGGGCACTCGCGAAATCGCGTCTTCCACCGAGTAATGTCCCACCTGAGAAGACGATCACGAGGAAGGACAGCTCAATGCTTTCCCGCCTGTTTGCCCCCAAGGTGAAGGTCAGCGCCCACTGCGACCTCCCCTGCGGTGTGTACGACCCGGCCCAGGCCCGTATCGAGGCCGAGTCGGTCAAGGCCGTGCAGGAGAAGTTCCAGGCCAACGAGGACGCGCACTTCCGTGCCCGTGCCGTGGTCATCAAGGAGCAGCGCGCGGAGCTCGCCAAGCACCACGTCTCGGTGCTCTGGAGCGACTACTTCAAGCCCCCGCACTTCGAGAAGTACCCCCAGCTGCACCAGCTGGTCAACGACACCCTGAAGGCCCTCTCGGCCGCCAAGGCGTCGACGGACCCGAAGACGGGCGAGAAGGCGCTGGAGCTCATCGCCGAGATCGACCGGATCTTCTGGGAGACCAAGAAGGCCTGAACCAGGCCGTTCCACGCCGGTTTCCGCGGTTTCGCCGCGGGGCCGACGGCAGAGAAGAGGCCCGTCCGGGGTTCCCGGTCGGGCCTCTTCTCGTCCCCCGGCCGGGCCCTTCCCCTTCCCGCACAGCCGCCCCCGGGCACCCTCC
>NZ_JBJHPC010000422.1:0-6387 GCF_045257485.1 Streptomyces sp. YS-3
ACGGTCCCGCCCGGACGGCCGCCCTCGCGGCCGAGCGCTCAGTACGCCACCCGGGCCAGCACCTCTCCGCTGCGCGGGCTGAACGCGACCACCACCGCCTCCTCGGGGAGGTGCTCCCGAGGCGTGAGCAGCAGCCAGCGCACTCCGTAGCGCCGGGCGATGGCCGCGCGCGCGTGGCGGGACGTCGACGGGGACAGATAGCGCGTCACGTCCGCCTTGCGGCGCAGCCGTTCGGACTCCGCGAGCGCCGGATCGGGCCACACCGGCGCCACCAGGAAGGGCCCGTACCCGGGCAGCGAACGCACTACGTAGTAGCCGTCCGCCAGAACCGTCTCACCGGGCGGGATGTGCTGGGCGGCCCAGCCGTACGTGGCCCAGTGCGGCGGGCGCTCCACGCCCCGCACGCCCAGACCCGGCGCCACCGCGCCCGCCTGGGCCCAGACGAACCCGAGGCACGCCCCGGCCGCCGCGAGCGGGGCCAGCACGCGCCGCGCCGTCGGCCACGGGCGCGGCCGGGCCAGTTCGACGGCGAGCGCGACCTGCGCGGGCACCGGGGCGACGGCGAGCAGCCGGCCGTACGTGTAGTGGCCGCTGACCCAGCCGTACAGGACGACCAGCGCGAACAGCAGCGTCATCAGCGCCGGCGCGTCACGCCGGTCGCGGCGCAGGCGCAACAGCAGGGCGGGACCGCCGAGCAGGGCCGCCAGCCAGTAACGTCCGATCAGATTTTCATACAGGGCCCTGTGCATGGAATCGATGCCGGTGTCACCGACGAGTGTGAAGATGTCGCAGTACGGCCAGGTCACCGCCACGGCCAGCGCGCCCGCCCCCGCCAGCGCCCAGTGGACGGCCGCCGCGCGGCTCCACGCCCCCTTCCGCGCGAGGGCGAGCCCGGCCGTGCCGATCACCGCGGCGATCGCGGTGATCGGATGGATGAGGACCACCACGCCGGTGAGCACGCCGAGCGCGGTGTACTCCAGCGGGGCCGCCCGCCACCGGGCGGTCCGGGAAGAACGTTCCGTCAGCCGGCCCGCCAGGGCCCAGATATGGAAGGTGAGCCCGATGGCGAACGTGCTCGGGTAGGACAGGTTGCCGGTCATCGACAGCAGACCGAGGAACCCGCTCCACCAGGTCACCGCGGTGCCCCACAGCACCGCCGAGAAGACCAGGGCGAACACCGGCGCCCACGCGCGCGAGGAGAACAGCCGGGTGAAGCGGCCGAGCCCGGTGATCAGGACCAGCAGATTGACCGGCCCGAAGAGCCGCACCACCAGCCGGCCGGGCAGCTCGGTGAGGTGCGCGAACAGGCCCTGGACCACGGAGTAGGGCGAGAAGTACGGGCTGCCCGCGCCCGGCAGGTCCGCCATCGGATGGGCGGGGGCCAGCAGATCGGCCCGCAACCGCTCCACCACGGCGGCGTGCGTGCCCAGGTCGCAGCAGAACGGCACCCGCCAGGCCGCCGCCGACATCACCACCCAGAACACCCCGCCGAGCACGAAGTACGGCGTGACGCGCCAGGCGGGGCCCGGGGGCGGCGCGTCGGCGGGACGGGCGGCGACGCGCCGGGGTGCCGGAAGCCGGGCGGGGCCGGGCGGAGGAAAGGTGCGCACGGATCATCGGTTCCGTGGGGGTGGTGATCCGCACCGGCATCCCGTCGCGATCACCCGATCAGCAGCCCGTCGTCAGCCGGTCGACGACCCGGCCCGCCGGGGGCGCGGGGCGGCGGTCCTCCAGCGGGACCACCGGCGGCCGGTCGGCGTCCTGGCCCAGGAAGACCCGGCGCACCACCCGCTCCGCCGCGTGCCCGTCGTCGTACGGACAGAACCTGGCCCGGAACGCGGCCCTCAGCTGCGCCGAGCGGGAGCCGCGCCAGTGGCCGGTGGAGAAGATGTCGATCAGCTCGTCCTCGGTGCGGGCGACCGCGCCCGGCGGGAAGGCACGCACGTCGAAGTAGGTGCCGCGGGCCGCCTCGTAGGCCTCCCAGTCGTCGGCGTGGATGACGATCGGACGGTCCAGGTTGGCGTAGTCGAACATCACCGAGGAGTAGTCGGTGACCAGCGCGTCGGCGGCCAGGCACAGCTGCTCGACCGACGGGTGCCCGCTCACGTCGATGATCCTCGGGTGCGCGTCCTCGGCCAGCGGCGCGCCGTAGGTGAAGTGGGCGCGGGTGAGCAGGACGTACTCGGGGCCCAGGGCGCGCGCCACGCGCTCCAGGTCCAGGGGGCGGTGCTGGCCGCGCCGGTAGTCGCGGTGCGTCGGCGCGTACAGGACGGCGGTGGCGCCGGCGGGGATGCCCAGACCGTCGCGGAGCCGGGCCACGTCGGCGGCGCCCGCCCGGTGGAAGACGTCGTTGCGCGGATAGCCGTATTCGAGGGTGGTGCAGTCCGAGGGGCGGACGCGCTCCCAGACGAGGGTGGAGTGGAGGTTGGCGGAGAGGCGGTAGTCCCACGTGTCGCTGCGGGCGAGCAGTTCGGCGAAGTCGGTGCCCCCGGCCGCCGCCGGGCGGTCCATCAGGTCCAGGCCCATGGTCTTGAGCGGGGTGCCGTGATGGGTCTGGAGCAGCACCTGGCCCGCCCGCTTGACCAGCCGGCCGTCGAACTCCACATTGCTGACCAGGTACTTGGCACGGGCCAGGGCCGTCCAGTACGCGAAGGTGTCCGGCGCCACCTTCCTGGTCGCGGGCGGCACGGTGTGCAGGTGCGCGGGCGCCGCCACCCAGGTGGTGCGCACCCGGGGCACCAGCTCGCGCACCGCCGCCTCGATCGCGGCCGGGTTGCAGGCGTACCCCCCGTATCCGTACGCGCTGAAGACGGCCTCCTCCCGCGCCGGCAGACACAGCTGCGTCCGGTAGTGCAGTTGGAGCACTCCCGCGCGCACGGAGCGGCCGAGCGCGCGCAGCGAGCGTCCCGCGCGGGCGCGCACGGCGCTGAGCGCCCCCAGCGCCAGAAAGGTGCGGCGGGCGCCGAGCCGCACCAGGCCGTGCCGCACCCGGACGCCGAGGGGGCGCGGGCCCCCGCCGGGGGAGCGGTGGCGGCGGTACTGGGCGCGCGCACACCGGAAGAACTCGGCGCGGCTGCCGCGCGGCAGCCGTACCCGGGAGGTGAACACGGCCAGGAAGTGGTCGGCCATCCTCCGGAAGATCAGCGGGTGCAGCGGCGCCAGTTCGGGGCGCGCGTCGAGGAACGCGAACACCCGCTCGTACTGCTCGAAGAGGTCGAAGTGGCGGCGGCCGGCCGTGGACAGGACGCCGCCCCGGCGGCGCCGGCGGTAGTGGACGCAGACCCGGTCCAGGGTGGCGAGCGACTCGGCGGCCATCAGCGCCGTACAGGTCCAGGGCACGTCCTCGTAGCAGCCGGGGTGGAAGCCGAAGCCCTGCTCCTCGACGAACTCACGGCGGTACGCCTGGTTCCCCACCGCGCTCGGAAGGCCGAGCAGCTCCGGCCGGTCCATGAGCCGGAAGGCGGCGGGACCGGCCTCGGTGAGCCGGAAGGCGGCGGGACCGGTCCCGGTGAGCCGGGGGGTGGCCGTGTCGCGGACCAGCTCGCCCGACCAGGACGTACGCGCGTAGTCGTAGACCAGCACGTCCGGGTCGCCGGTCTCCTTGAGCCGGTCCGCGACGGCCCGCAGGGCGCCCGGGACGAGCGTGTCGTCGCCGTCGAGGAAGAGCACGTAGTCGCCGGTGGCGCGGGCGAGCCCGGCGTTGCGGGCCGGGCCCGGGCCCGTGGTGGCGTCCAGGCGCACGGCGCGCACGCGGCGGTCGCGGGCGGCGTGTTCGTCGATGATCGCGCCGCACGCGTCCGGCGAGCGGTCGTCCACGACGATCAGTTCCAGATCGTCGTACGACTGGTCGAGCACCGAGCTCAGACAGTTGTGGAGATAGGCCTGGACCTCGTACACGGGAACGATCACGCTGAACCGGGGCATGGCCCGTAGAACGGCGTACGGCGCGAACGGGTTACGCCATGAGGGTGCCCGGGGTGAAGCCGCGGCGCACGCTTGACGTGGCCTCTGACCTGCGTCGCGGCAGCCCTTCCGGGCCACGCTTCCGGGCGGCCCTTCCGGTTGGCTTTTCCGGTTGGCTTTTCCGGGCTGTTCCGGCGGGCTACTTGACGGCGCCCGCCATCACCCCCGACACGAACTGCCGCTGGAAGGCGAAGAAGACGGCCAGCGGGATGACCATGGAGACGAAGGCGCCGGGCGCCAGGACGTCGATGTTGTTGCCGAACTGCCGTACCTGCTGCTGGAGGGCGACCGTGATCGGCGGGTGCTTGGAATCCGCGAAGATCAGCGCCACCAGCATGTCGTTCCACACCCACAGGAACTGGAAGATGCCGAGCGAGGCGATCGCCGGGCCGCCCAGCGGCAGGACGACCCGGGTGAACAGCCGTACCTCGCCCGCCCCGTCGAGCCGCGCGGCCTCCAGGAGCTCCCGGGGGATCTCCGCGAAGAAGTTCCGCAGCAGGAAGATCGCGAAGGGCAGGCCGAAGGCGACGTGGAAGGTGATCACGCCGACCGTCGTCTCGAAGATGCCGATTTTGCCGAAGAGCTTGGCGACGGGGACGAGGGCGACCTGGACGGGGACGACGAGCAGACTCACCACGACCATGAACCACCAGTCGCGGCCCGGGAAGTCCATCCACGCGAAGGCGTATCCGGCGAACGAGCCGATGACGACGACCAGGACGGTCGCGGGCACGGTGATCATCACGGTGGACAGCAGCGAGTCGGTGATCGTGCTGTTGTCCAGCAGGCTGGAGTAGTTGTGGAAGGTGAGCTGGGACGGCTCGGTGAAGACCTTCCACCAGCCGCTGGCGGCGATGTCCGAGGAGCCGCGCAGCGAGGACAGCAGCAGTCCGACGGTCGGCATCAGCCAGAACAGCCCGACCAGGACGAGGAAGACGCGCAGCGCGCCGCCTCCGGCCCGGGAGGCGAGCCGGGCGGGCAGGGACTGCTTGGCCTTGACGACCCCCACGGCTGTCATCGCCTGGCCTCCCGCCGCATCCTGCGGATATTGCTGTGCTGTCCCGGGGGGCGACCCCCGGACCCCCGGCAGGGGCCGGTCCCGGCGCGGTTGGTCCTCATCGCCTGGCCTCCCGCCTCATCCTGCGGATGTTGAAGAGCATCACCGGTATGACCAGGACGAGCAGCAGGACCGCGATCGCGCTGCCGACGCCGAGGTCCGCGTCCGTGCCGAACGAGGAGCGGTAGAGCTGGAGCGCCAGCACATTCGCGTCGTCCTGGCTGGAGCCGGGCGCGATGATGAAGATCAGGTCGAAGATCTTCAGCACGTTGATCATCAGGGTGACGAGGACGACGGCGAGGACCGGCGCGAGCAGCGGCACGGTCACCCGCCGGAACACCTGCCACTCGTTGGCGCCGTCCACCCGCGCCGCCTCCAGGAGTTCGCGCGGCAGCCCCGCGAGCCCCGCCGCGATGAGCACCATCGCGAACCCGGCCCACATCCAGATGTACGAGCCGATGATGGCGGGGGTGACGAGGGTCGGGCCGAGCCAGTTCACGCCGTTGTACGGCTCGCGGAAGTTGCTCCGGGGCAGCCGCAGCCGGGCGCCGTCCGCCTTGGCGGGCAGGGTGAAGGTCCCGTCCGCACGGGCGGTGGTGCTCGCCACGACCCGGCCGTCCCGTACGGCTTCGATCTTGAGGCCCTTGAGGCCCAGCTCCTTGGAGTCGATGGTGTTGGGGGTGCCGCCGCCCCCTTTGGTGAAGTCGAGCCAGGCGGTACCGGTGATCTTGCCGGGGTCGGCGGCGGCGGGCCTCGCCGGCTTCGCGGACGACGGCATCTTCTCGGCGGGCACCCCGACGAGCGGCAGCAGGGCGCTCTGCCCGGCGCGGACGGCGTCCTTGGTCACGAAGGTGCCGTCGCCGCCCGGCCGCAGCGGGGCGGCGGGCAGCGGACGGGCCCGGGGGAAGCCCGCCGACTCGGCGAAGGTGTCGTGCACCCCCACCCAGACGGCGTTGGCGACGCCCCGGTCCGGGTCCTGTTCGTACACCAGCCGGAAGATGATCCCCGCGGCGAGCATCGAGATCACCATGGGCATGAAGACGATCAGCTTGAACGCCGTTCCCCAGCGCACCCGTTCGGTCAGTACGGCGAAGACGAGGCCGAGGACGGTGGCGATCGTGGGGGCGCAGACGACCCAGATCGCGTTGTTCTCGACGGCCTTCAGGATGGTGTCGTCGGTGAAGAGCGTCTTGTAGTTGTCGATCCCGGCGAAGCCGTCCCCGGACCGGTCGAAGAACGAGCGGTAGACGGAGTACCCGATCGGATACACCACCAGCGCGCCCAGCAGGACGAGCGCGGGCAGCAGGAACCCGGCGGCGAGATAGACGCGCGTCCCGGTGACGCTCTTGAGGCTCCTGCGGCCGGGC
>NZ_JBJHPC010000423.1:0-6373 GCF_045257485.1 Streptomyces sp. YS-3
GTGTTCGGCGGGCTCTTCAACCGGGGCACCGCCGGTCCGGGCACCCGGGGCACCCAGCCGCGCCGCGGCCAGGACCTGGAGTCCGAGGTGACGCTCAGCTTCACCGAGGCGGTCGACGGGGCCACGGTCCCGATCCGGCTCTCCAGCCAGGCCCCCTGCAAGGCCTGTTCGGGCACCGGCGACAAGAACGGCACGCCCCGGGTGTGCCCGACGTGCGTCGGCACCGGCCAGGTCTCGCGCGGCACCGGCGGCGGCTTCTCGCTGACCGACCCGTGCGTGGACTGCAAGGGCCGCGGTCTGATCGCGGAGAACCCGTGCGAGGTGTGCAAGGGCAGCGGCCGTGCCAAGTCCTCGCGGACCATGCAGGTCAGGATTCCGGCGGGCGTCTTCGACGGCCAGCGGATCCGGCTGCGCGGCAAGGGCGCGGCGGGCGAGCGCGGTGGTCCCGCGGGCGACCTCTATGTGGTCGTCCATGTGGACAGCCACCCCGTCTTCGGCCGCAGGGACGACAACCTCACCGTCACCGTGCCGGTCTCCTTCGTGGAGGCGGCGCTCGGCGGCGAGGTGAAGGTGCCCACCCTGGGCGGGCCCCCGGTCACCCTGAAGCTGCCCGCGGGCACCCCCAACGGCCGTACGATGCGGGCCCGTGGCAAGGGCGCGGTCCGCAAGGACGGCTCGCGCGGGGACCTGCTGGTCACCGTGGAGGTCATGGTGCCCAAGGACCTCGACGACAAGGCACGCGAGGCCCTGGAGGCGTTCCGCGAGGCGACCGCGGACGACGATCCGCGGGCAGAACTGTTCCAGGCCGCGAAGGGAGCATGAGATGGACGGCCGACGACGCAATCCGTTCGAACTGACCGATGAATCGCCGGTGTACGTCATCTCGGTCGCCGCTCAGCTCTCCGGGCTGCACCCGCAGACCCTGCGCCAGTACGACCGCCTCGGCCTGGTCTCGCCCGACCGCACGGCCGGGCGCGGCCGGCGCTACTCGGCCCGCGACATCGAACTGCTCCGTACCGTCCAGCAGTTGTCGCAGGACGAGGGCATCAACCTGGCCGGTATCAAGCGCATCATCGAGCTGGAGAACCAGGTGGCCGCGCTCCAGCAGCGCGTCGCCGAGCTCTCGGCGGCGGTGGACGGCGCGGCGGCGGCGATGCGGCAGCGCGAGGCCCAGGTCCACGCGTCGTACCGGCGCGATCTGGTGCCGTACCAGGACGTGCAGCCGACCGGCGCGCTGGTGGTCTGGCGCCCCAAGAGACCGACGGACTGACCGCGCCCGACGGACCGGCCAGATCCACCGGCCAGATTCACCGGCCATGTCCGCCGACCGCGGCCCGCCGAGTGCGGGCCGCGCGCGGTTCCCGGCGCCGGCTCACCGGCCGGCGCCCTGCCACAGACTCACCGCCAGCGCGGCGGCCGATGTCAGCGCCGCGAGCGACGGCAGCGGCCAGCGCCCGCGTTCCAGCGCCTCAAGGCGCTTGTCGTGTTCTCCCAGGGTCTTGTCGGTCTGGTCGGCGCGCTGGAGCAGCAGCGCCAGATCGCCCCGGGTGGTGGCGAACCCGACCTCCACCGCGCGCCGCAGCCGCTCCAGTTCGATCGCGACTCCTTCGGCCTGGCCGCTGGTCACCATGACGGCTCCTTCGGTAGATGGCGGATCAGGACCGACAGACGGCGGGAGGAGAGCCGCCCGCGGTGCCAGTCCAGGAGGTCCACGCCGTAATGGCGCAGGAGCGCGGCTTCCAGCGCCTCGGCGTTGTCCTCCACGTACACGCCGAGGCGCAGCCTTCCCCCAGGCCGAGCCCGGTGTCGCGGCCCCAGGACGCGAGGACCGCCCCGGCGTCGTGCGGCGAGGGGCGGTGGCGGCGCAGCCGTGCGGACTGGGCCTCGCCGAGGAGGAGTCCGAGCGAGGCGGCGAGGTCGTCGCCGCCGAGCGCGCGCAGTGCGCGCGCCGTCGCGCGGGTGAGTTCGCGGGGCAGCTCGAAGAGCTCGCCGCCCAGCTCGAAGGCCCAGGAACGGCCGTGCGCCTCCAGACGCTGGGCGCGGGCCGCGTCGACCCGGGGGGCGCCGGGTGCGGGTGTGGCGGGTGGTACGGCCATGGGGCCTCCATCAAATGGCCTGTTCCGTAACGAGGTTGAGCGCCGGATCGCCGTACCCGCGGGGCGGGTCAGCGGATACAGTCGGTGTCACCTCTACGGGTGAGGCAGGGGAACAACGTGACCGTGAACGTGGACGAGGGCGAACGGCTGGCCGAGCGGTTCGAGGCCAACCGCACCCACTTGCGGGCCGTCGCCTACCGGATACTCGGCAACCTCAACGAGGCGGACGACGCCGTCCAGGAGGCCTGGCTCCGCCTCAGCCGCAGCGATGTGGCGTGCGTGAAGAACCTCGGCGGCTGGCTCACCACCGTCGTGGGCCGGGTCTGCCTGGACATGCTGCGCTCCCGCGACTCCCGGCGCGAGCTGCTGTACGACGAGCCCGTGCCGGTGCACACGCGCGGGCACGAGGAGCCGGGCGACCCGGAGCACGAGGTGCTGCTCGTGGACTCGGTGGGCCTGGCGATGCTGGTCGTCCTGAACACGCTGGCGCCGGCCGAGCGGATCGCCTTCGTCCTGCACGACATGTTCATGGTGCCCTTCGACGAGATCGCCCCGGTGGTGGGCCGTTCCACGGTCGCCACCCGCCAGCTCGCCAGCCGGGCCCGGCGCCGGGTGCAGGAGTCCGCACCGGTGCCGGACGCGGATCTGGCGCGCCAGCGGGAGGTCGTCGACGCCTTCTTCGCCGCCTCGCGCGCCGGGGACTTCGACGCGCTGCTCGACCTGCTCGACCCGGACGTGGTGGTCCGGGCCGACCGGGCGACCGTGGAGGTGGGCGCGATGGGCGAGGTCCGGGGCGCGATGGCGGTGGCCGGCACGTTCAAGGGCCGCGCCCAGACCGCCCAACTCGCCCTGGTGGACGGCGCCGTGGGCGCTGTCTGGGTGCCCGGGGGCGAGCTCAAGGTGGTCATCGGCTTCACCCTGGCCGAGGGCCGGATCACCGAGATCACGCTGCGGGCGGACCCGGACCGGCTGCGCCGGCTGGACCTGGCGGTCCTGGCGGCGTAGGAGGTCCGGGCCGGGCCCACGGCCGGCGTTCGCGGGACGGCCGTGGGCCCGGCGGACCGGGGGGGCCGGTGGGTCAGAAGGCGACGATCCCCTCCGATCCCGGCGCCAGCCCGCCCGCACTGGGCGCGAGCACGCCGGGGCTGACCACCCGCGGCGGGTCGTCGGCCACGCCGAAGCCCTTGAGCGTCGTCAGCCCGCCGCTCGCCTCGACGCGGTAGGCGCTGATCGTCATCCTGTCGCAGTACGGCGTCCCCTCCACGTAGGTGGGGAGCCGGGGGTCGGCGATCTTCTCGTCGATCCCGGCGGTCAGCACGTACAGGTACAGGCCGTCGTCGGTGATGGCCATGTCCTGGGTCGCGTGCGAGTTCTTGCTGACGGCGAGGTGGCCGTCGGCCGGGAAGAGCGTGATCTCGCCCTGTTCGTTGATACGGAAGCCGCCGATCGAACCGCTCTGGGCGTTCGCCACGTACACCACACCCGGGTCCAGGACGCTGTTCGCCGTCCAGCAGGTGGTGAGTTCGGTGGTGGTCACCGACGCGCTGATCACCTGGAGGGTGCCGTCGCGGTCGACGTGGTACGTGGACATGGAGCCCAGGAAGCCCGGGGCGCCGATGATCTCGGTCACCATCAGCACGTCGCCGTGGAAGGTGGCGGTGAACGGGGCCAGGCCCGCGGACTGGTTGCGCACCGGCTCGCCCACGCGGCCGTAGGCGTCGACGGGGAAGACGTCGATGATGTTCGTCTGCCGCTCGGTGACGATCAGCTGGGTGCCGTCCGGCGTGAACTGGATCTGCGAGGGGCCCGCCGCCGCCCCGCCGATCAGCGCCCGGCGGGAGCCGTCGACGGGGGTGAGGGTGCCGTCGTCGCCGACGCGGAAGCCGGAGACCGACCCGTCGGTGGCGTTCACGGCGAACAGGAGGTTGCCGTGCACGGCCACGCTCACCGGACGGACTCCGCCGGTGGCGACCCGGCTGACCAGCCGCAGCCGCTCGCCCTCGACGGCGAGCGAGGAGACCTCGTTGCTGCCGGAGTCGACGCCGAACAGGAACCGCCGGTCCTCCGAGGCGATCAGCGAGCCCTGCGAGACCAGCGGGTCGGAGGTGTCCTCCAGGTCGTAGCTGCGGCCGACGCCGAGGCCGCCGGTCGGGTAGGTGCCCTTGCGGGTCAGGTTGCCGTAGACGTCACGGGCGAAGACCGTCACCGAGTTGCCGGTCTCCTGGTTGCTCATCACATAGACGAAGCCGCCGCGCCGCGCCGGGGGCGGGGGCGGGTTGTCGCCGGGGTGGCCGGAGCCGGACTCGGTCACGGCGTCGGTCGCCGCGTCGGAGGTGTCGTCGGTCCTCACGGGGGACTCCTTCTGGGTATGCGGCCTGCGACCGCGGGTCAGCTTCACGGGCGTACGGGCCCTAGGCCGCGGGGCCGGCCGCGCGGGAGGCGCGCAGGCCGTGGGCGGCGATGTCGTTCGCGATGTCGAGGCCGAGCCGGACGCCGCCGATGTTGAGGCTCAGGTCCATGTCGCCGGAGGCGTTCGGGACCCAGCCGTCGTAGTTCCAGTGCACGCCGAGGAAGACCCGGCTGAGGCTGTTCTCGCGGATCATGTCCCAGAGCCCGCCGGGGAAGGTGCGGACCACCCGGGTCCGGGCGATCCCGTTGGTGTCGGTGGTCGTGCCGTTCAGCTCGTCGGAGACGAACTCCAGCCCGGCGGCCAGGTTGTCCGGCCCGTACGAGCCGTGGCGGTAGAACTGCCGCACCGACTGGAAGGCCGCCGCGCCGAAGGTGGCGTGGCCCGAGGGGTAGGACGGGAAGTTCGGTGTCCGGTTGACCCTGCCACCGGGGTTGTTGCTGTTGGGCGCGCCCAGCGGCAGCCACTCGGGGTCGGCGTCCGCGCTCAGCGCCGCGCGGCCGGTGCCGGCCGGGCCCGAGGAGGGGTCGTGCTCGCGGATGCCGACGACCGGGCGCCACAGGTCGTAGACGTACTTGTCGGTCCAGGCGAGGATGCCCGCGTCCGCCATGGCCGCGTTGAGCAGGGCGAACAGCCGGGCGTTCTGGGCCGTGTCGTTCCGCTGCGCCTCGGCGACCTTGCGGACGATCATGTTGTAGGAGCGGGGCGGTGTGCCCAGGCCGATGACTCCGTCGTACGCCCAGAACATGCCGATGGCCGTCTCCTGCGGGGTGCGCCGGTCGGTCCGCAGGTCCTCGGGCAGCGCGCCGATGAGATGCGTCGCGATGCCCTTGGCGCGCACCTGGCGCAGCGCCGTCTCGTACCGGGGGCTGCCCGGCTGCGGCGGGGCGTCCAGGTGGTGGCGGGTGGTGGCCGCGAAGAGGTGGGAGCGGGCGCCGTAGTGGGCGGCGTAGACGCTCTGGCCGGGGTCGACCGGGTCAGGGCGGTGGTGGCCGCGGTCGGTGGAGTAGACGTAGCCGTCGTCGCCGAGGCCGGGGTCGCCGCCGCGCAGCGACAGGAGCACCCGGGCGACCCGCAGGCCGAAGGCGTGGCCGGTGCCGGTGCCCGGTCCGGCCGGGAGGCCGGCGGCCCGGTGCTGGGCGTTGAAGTACTCCTTCTGCGTCGGGTAGAGGGCGCTGAGCGTGGCGTGCGCGGCGGCGGCGACGGCCGCGTCGGAGGAGGCGCCGGCCGGGGCCTCGGGCAGCGAGTCGCCGAGGTAGCAGTCGTGGCCGGGGTGGATGGCGAAGTAGGCGTCGTGCATGGCGAGATGGGTCAGTGCCAGCGCCCGCGAGGCGCCGCACGGGCCCCGGGTGCCGGCCTCGGCGGGGGCGCCCGTGGTGTGGGTGGTGCGGTCGGCCTCCAGGGCCACCGCGTTCCAGAACAGGATCTGGTCCACGAGGGGACTCCTTTCACGGTGGTGTGCCGCATGGCATGGCCGTGGCGCCCGGCTCCTGAGCGGAGGGGGCGTGGAAGACGGCCGGAGCAGCACGAAGCGGCAGACCCGTCGCCCCGGATGTGGGCGCGGTTCTGCCGCTGCTCCAAGTGTGATCCGGGGTGCCCGATCGCGCAACAGGCCTGCTCAGGGCGGTGGTTGGCGCGTGCGCGGGAACAGCGGAAGGGCCCCACCCGGGGTGCGGGTGGGGCCCTTCTGGGAGCGGGTCACGGGGCGCGGGAGCAGGTCCGGCTAGCGGCGCGGGATCTCGGCGCGGTGTACGGAACGCTCCGCGGCGAACACGTCCTCCAGCCGGTAGAGCAGTCTGCGCCCCTGCCTGCCCGCGGACCGCAGATGGCCCAGCTGGACCCACTTGCGCAGGGTCGCGGGCGAGACGGC
>NZ_JBJHPC010000424.1:0-6361 GCF_045257485.1 Streptomyces sp. YS-3
CGTATGCACCGCCGCCCCCCGGGTTCCCCGAGCCACCCGGGTGGCTACCGCGAGCTCTCCGGGCGCGAGGTCGAGGTGCTGCGGCTGGTCGCCGAGGGCCAGTCCAACAAGGCGATCGGCGTGTCCATGGGACTCTCCGCGCTGACCGTGAAGAGCCACCTCGCCCGGATCGCGCGCAAGCTCGGCACGGGTGACAGAGCCGGCATGGTGGCCGTCGCGCTGCGTACCGGAATCATCCACTGACCCAGGCGTCCCGAGGGGCATGCTCCCCCCACAAGGCGCCGTGCGCCCCTCGCGCGCCCGTCGGCGGAACGTTCCGTCGACGGGCGCGGCGTATACACAAGTACCCTTGACAGGTGACCGACGCCCAAAAGACCGCAGCAGAGACAGCACTGCGAACCACCGGGGGCGCCCCCCCGGACGACGACGTCCCGGTCGATGGGCAGCCGACTCCCCTGCTGGAGCCGCGTGACGGCATTCCGCCCGTCGTAGCCACCGACGAGGCGCTCGCCGAAGTCGTCGCCGCGTTCGCGGCCGGCACCGGCCCCGTGGCCGTGGACGCCGAGCGCGCCTCCGGCTACCGCTACGGCCAGCGCGCCTACCTCGTGCAGCTCCGCCGCGAGGGCGCGGGCACCGCGCTCGTCGACCCGGTGGGCTGCCCCGACCTCTCCTCCCTCGGCGACGCCCTCACCGGCACCGAATGGATCCTGCACGCGGCGACCCAGGACCTGCCGTGCCTGCGGGAAATAGGCATGACCCCCTCGCGGCTCTTCGACACCGAGCTCGCCGGGCGCCTCGCGGGCTTCCCGCGCGTGGGCCTGGGGGCGATGGTCGAGAGCGTCCTCGGATACGCCCTGGAGAAGGGCCACTCCGCGGTGGACTGGTCGACCCGCCCGCTGCCCGAGCCCTGGCTGCGGTACGCGGCGCTGGACGTGGAGCTGCTCGTCGACCTGCGGGACGCGCTGGAGAAGGAGCTCGACCGGCAGGGGAAGCTGGACTGGGCCCGCCAGGAGTTCGAGGCGATCGCGGCGGCTCCGCCCGCGCCGCCGCGCAAGGAGCCCTGGCGGCGCACCTCGGGGATGCACAAGGTCCGCCGGCGCCGCCAGATGGCCGCCGTGCGCGAGCTGTGGACCGCCCGCGACAGGGTCGCCCAGCGCCGTGACGTCTCGCCGGGCAAGGTGCTCAGCGACTCCGCGATCATCGAGGCGTCGCTGGCGCTGCCGCTGGACGTGCAGGCGCTGATGGCGCTGCCCGGCTTCGGCCACCGGATGGGGCGGCGCCAGCTGGAGCAGTGGCAGGCGGCCGTCGACCGGGCCCGGGCCCTGCCGGAATCCGGTCTTCCGCAGCCCGGCCAGCAGGTCGCGGGTCCCCCGCCGCCGCGCTCCTGGGCCGACAAGGACCCGGCCGCCGCGGCGCGCCTGTCGGCGGCCCGCGCGGCGGTGTCCGAGCTGGCCGAGCGGCTGAACATGCCGCAGGAGAACCTGATCACCCCGGACACGGTGCGCCGGGTGTGCTGGGAGCCCCCGGGCGACCGCTCCGAGGCGGCCGTGGCCGAGGCGCTCACGGCGTACGGCGCCCGGCGCTGGCAGGTCGAGCAGGTGACGCCGCTACTGGCGGCGGCGCTGGCCGCCAACGCCTGAGCCCGCACCCCCGCGCCCCTCCTCCCGTGCCCCCTGTCGACCATGGTCGCCAGGGGGCACGGCCATGACAGGGGGCCGTCGGAGTGTGACGTTCGCCGCTCCTGCCGCCGGGACTGGGCAGTTTGGTTACCCGCAAGTAGCATGACGGGGTGAGCGCGCGCTCAGGTGAGTGCGCCAAGCGCAGCAGTGCCACCCCGCACCCTGGAGGAGAGCCATCGTGCCTCGTACCGTCAGGGACGTCGTCTTCGTCGACGGCGTCCGCACCCCGTTCGGCAAGGCGGGCCCGAAGGGCATCTACCACGAGACCCGGGCCGACGATCTCGTCGTCAAGGCGATCCGGGAGCTGCTGCGCCGCAACCCGGCCCTGGACCCCGCCAAGATCGACGAGGTCGCCATCGCCGCGACCACGCAGATCGGTGACCAGGGTCTGACCCTGGGCCGCACGGCCGGCATCCTCGCGGGTCTGCCGCAGTCCGTGCCGGGCTACTCCATCGACCGTATGTGCGCCGGCGCGCTGACCGCCGTCACCTCGGTCGCCGGCTCCATCGCCTTCGGCGCCTACGACGCCGTCATCGCGGGCGGTGTCGAGCACATGGGCCGCCACCCCATGGGTGAGGGCGTCGACCCCAACCCGCGGTTCGTGAGCGAGAAGCTGGTCGACGAGTCGGCCCTGTTCATGGGCATGACCGCGGAGAACCTGCACGACCGCTACCCGCAGATCACCAAGCTCCGCGCCGACGAGTACGCCGTGCGCTCGCAGGAGAAGGCGGCCAAGGCGTACGCCGACGGGAAGATCCAGCAGGACCTGGTCCCGATCTCGGTGCGCAACACCAACGCCGAGGTCGGCGAGACCGGCTGGGGCCTGGTCACCGCCGACGAGCCGATGCGCCCGGGCACCACGCTGGAGAGCCTGGCGAACCTGAAGACGCCGTTCCGCGTCCACGGCAACGTCACCGCGGGCAACGCGGCCGGCCTCAACGACGGCGCCACCGCGTCGATCATCGCGTCCGAGGAGTTCGCGCGGGAGAACAACCTCCCCGTGAAGATGCGCCTCGTCTCCTACGCCTTCGCGGGCGTCGAGCCGGAGGTCATGGGCTACGGCCCGATCCCGGCGACCGAGAAGGCGCTCGCCAAGGCGGGTCTGTCGATCGAGGACATCAACCTCTTCGAGATCAACGAGGCGTTCGCCGTCCAGGTGCTCGCGTTCCTGGACCACTACGGCATCGCCGACAACGACGCGCGCGTCAACCAGTACGGCGGCGCCATCGCCTACGGCCACCCGCTCGCCTCGTCCGGCGTACGCCTGATGACGCAGCTGGCGCGGCAGTTCGAGGAGCAGCCGGAGGTCCGCTACGGCCTCACCACCATGTGCGTCGGCTTCGGCATGGGCGCCACGGTCATCTGGGAGAACCCGCACCACAAGGACGCCGGAGGCAGCAAGTGAGCACCACCGCTGAGCTTTTGAAGGGTGCGGCCGAGCTGTTCCCGGACGAGGTCGTCACCTCGGCGCACGTGCGCCACCTCGACCTGCCGTTCGGCGCCGGCCGGTTCGCGCTGATCACGCTGGACAACGGCTTCGACCACACCAAGCCGACCACCTTCGGCCCCGGCTCGCTGGCGAACCTCAACGCCGCCATCGACCAGGTCGAGAAGGAGGCCGCCGAGGGCTCCATCGTCGGCGTGGGTGTCACCGGCAAGCCGTTCATCTTCGCGGTCGGCGCCGACCTCAAGGGCGTCGAGCTGCTGAAGAAGCACGAGGACGCGCTGGCCATCGGCAAGGGCGGCCACGAGGTCTTCAAGCGCCTCGCCGCGCTGGCCGTGCCGACCTTCGCGTACTACAACGGCGCGGCCATGGGCGGCGGTGTCGAGGTCGGTCTGCACTGCACCTACCGCACCGTCTCCAAGGCGCTGCCGGCCTTCTCGCTGCCCGAGGTCTTCCTCGGTCTGGTCCCGGGCTGGGGCGGCTGCACGCTGCTCCCCAACCTGATCGGCGCGGAGAACGCCGTCACGGTGATCATCGAGAACTCGCTGAACCAGAACCGCCAGCTCAAGGGTAAGCAGGTCTTCGACCTCGGTATCGCGGACGCGATCTTCGAGGGCGCCGACTTCCTGGAGCAGTCGCTGATCTGGACCGCCGGCGTCCTCAAGGGCGACGTGAAGGTCGAGCGCCCCGAGATCGACCGCGGCGAGGCCTGGGACCAGGCCGTCGCCAAGGGCCGGCTCGTCGCCGACTCCAAGGTGCACGGCGCGGCCCCGGCCGCCTACCGCGCGCTCGACATCATCGAGGCGGCCAAGGACGGCGACCTCCAGGCCGGTTACGACGCCGAGGACAAGGCGCTCGCCGACCTGATCATGGGCGGCGAGCTCCGCTCCGGCATCTACGCCTTCAACCTGGTGCAGAAGCGCGCCAAGCGCCCGGCGGGTGCGCCCGACAAGTCGCTGGCTCGTCCGGTCACCAAGGTCGGCGTGGTGGGCGCGGGCCTGATGGCCTCGCAGCTCGCGCTGCTGTTCCTGCGCCGCCTGGAGGTGCCGGTCGTGCTGACCGACATCGACCAGGAGCGCGTCGACAAGGGTGTGGGCTACGTCCACGCCGAGATCGACAAGCTGCTCACCAAGTCCCGTATCAACCAGGACAAGGCCAACCGCCTCAAGGGCCTGGTCTCCGGTGTGCTGGACAAGGCCGAGGGCTTCTCCGACGCCGACTTCATCATCGAGGCCGTCTTCGAGGAGATCGGCGTCAAGCAGCAGGTGTTCGCGGAGGTCGAGGCGGTCGCCCCGGCGCACGCGATCCTCGCCACCAACACCTCCTCGCTGTCGGTCTCCGAGATGGCGTCGAAGCTGAAGCACCCCGAGCGGGTCGTCGGCTTCCACTTCTTCAACCCGGTCGCGATCCTCCCGCTCCTGGAGATCGTGCGCGGCGAGCAGACCGACGACGCGGCGCTGGCCACGGCGTTCGGTGTCGCCAAGAAGCTGAAGAAGACCGCGGTCCTGGTGAAGGACGCCCCGGCGTTCGTCGTCAACCGCATCCTGACCCGCTTCATGGGCGAGATCCAGAACGTCATCGACGAGGGCACCCCGGTCGAGGTCGCTGAGAAGGCGGTCGAGCCGCTGGGTCTGCCGATGTCGCCGCTGGTCCTGCTGGAGCTCGTGGGACCGGCCATCGGTCTGCACGTCTCGGAGACGCTCAACCGCGCCTTCCCGGACCGCTTCACGGTCTCCCCGAACCTCGCGGCGGTCGTCAAGGCGGGCAAGCGCGGCTTCTACGTCTACTCCGCCGAGAACGGCTTCAAGCCGGAGCTGGACCCCGAGGTCGTGGCGCTGCTGGAGCAGGGCGACTCGGTCCTCACCGAGGAGCAGACCCGCGACCGCGTCCTGGACGCGGTGGCGCAGGAGATCGGTCTGATGCTGGAGGAGGGTGTCGTGGCCGAGGCCCAGGACATCGACCTCTGCCTCATCACCGGCGCCGGCTGGCCCTTCCACCTGGGCGGCATCACGCCGTACCTGGACCGTGAGGGTGTCTCGGAGCGTGTGAACGGCAAGACGTTCCTCGCGCAGGGCGTGGCGAGCGTCCCGGCGTAACGCCCCCCGCACAGCGCACAGGAGGCCCCCCGCGAGAGCGGGGGGCCTCCTTGGTGTTCCGGGTCCGGCACCGGGCCGACGGGGCGTCAGACGGCCGTCCAGGCCTCCAGGGCCAGGCCCGGCTCCGTGGTCTTCTGCCGGGTGACGCGCAGCCGTCCGTCGGTGCCGAAGGCGGCGAGGACGACCCGCCCCCGGGCGTCGAGGGCCAGCGCGGGCACACCCGCGCACACCTCGCCCGTAGAGGCCCACACCGCGCCGGCCGCCTCGGCCTCCGTGGGATAGGCGGCGAGCGCCGGGCGGCCGTCGGGGCCGCGCTGGGCCATCAGGGTGCAGTCGTGGCCGTCCACCGGCGTACGCAGCACGGCGACCGGGCCGTTCGAGGCACCGCCCAGCCCCGCGGCCGGGAGCTCCTCGCGGAAGGCGCGCACCTCGCCGTCCCCGGACTCGCGCCAGAAGAAGGTGATCCGGCCCTCGCCGGTGTGCTGGGCGCTCACCGACCCGTTCGCCACCTGGAGCTTGAGGTCGGGTACCTGCTCGAACTCGTCGGCGCCGGGGCCGCGCCTCCAGCGCATCACCCCGCGCTCGGCCGGGGCCAGCACCTCGATGAGGCCCGCGTCGGCCGTGCTCGCGCAGATCGCGCCGTACGAGCCGGAGCCCTTGAGGTCCTTCCAGTTGCCCCACTTGCCGGAGGACAGCTGGCCGCGGGCGCAGAGTCCGCCACCGGCGTTGCGGAGGAAGACGTACAGGTTGTCGGCGGAGTCGACGACGGCGGCCGGGTGGCCGACCTTGGCGGCCTTCTCCTGGTCGCGGTAGGGAGTGCCGAGCGGATACCAGTCCTTGACCGGGCGTCCCGACTGGTACTGGATGGCGTGGACGACGTCCGTCCTGGCCTCGCCGGCGGGCGTCGTGGTGCGGCGCAGCGCGACGAGGTGCACATAGCCGTCGGCGCCCTGGGCGACGGTCAGGCGCGGGTCGAGTCCGCTCGCCGGGGCGACCAGTTCGGGCCCGGTCCACTCGGGGCCGCCGGGGTGCGTCTCGGTCCAGCGGAGCACCCCACCCGGGGCGGGCGCGTAGGCGGTGAGCCGGCCGTCCTTGCCGCGCAGCAGCCAGCCGGTGACCGCCGGGGAGCCATCGGGCAGGGC
>NZ_JBJHPC010000425.1:0-6320 GCF_045257485.1 Streptomyces sp. YS-3
GCCCGCTATACCGCACATGTCTCAGACCCCCCTCTCGTCAGGCGTAGGTGTAGTACCGGCGGTGGTCGGCGACCTCGGCGACGGTCCGGGTGTGCCAGGGGAAGAGCGGGGTGCTGGGGTCGGCGACCTCGGGGGTGGGCTCCTGCGGGAGGTAGTGCGGTACGTCCGGGTGGAGCGTCTGCCAGTCGGCCCAGATCTTGTCGATGAAGCAGTGGTGCAGGAAGAAGACCGGGTCGTTGGGGGAGGAGATGTACATCATGTGGCCGCCCACCCACTGGTGGCCCGCGCCGTGCAGCTTCCCGGCCGGGGGCTCCCAGGCGAAGTTGGTGTAGCCCTCCAGGTGGTTGCGGAAGCTGTTGTACGGCGGCTGGCTGCCGGAGGTGTAGTTCCACGGCGGGCAGTCGTAGACCGGCAGGTCCATGGTCTGCTTCAGCTGCTCGGGCGAGGGCAGCGAGGGAAGCTTCTGCCCGATGCGCCGGATCAGGAACTTGCGGTCGTCCACGGTGTAGTGGCCGTTGAGCGCCGGGTTCTCGTCCCCCTCGGGCTGGACGTTGACGCGCAGCTCCCAGCCGTTGGGGTAGGCGAAGGGGCCGGTCATCACCATGCCGTCCGAGGGCCGCCCGTCGCCGCCCATGAAGTCGTCGGCCCACAGCGGGGAGTGGGGCGACTGGTCCTTGGTCCAGTCCCAGTACGGCAGGGTCACCGTCGGGTCGACCCGGCGCAGCTCCTTCTCGAACTCCATCAGGTACTGCCGGTGCCAGGGGAAGAACCCCGGGTTGATGTGGCCGACCCGCTTGCCGGTGTCCTTGTCCAGGTAGTCCTGGGAGTTGACGTCGACGTGGAGCTTGACGAACCGGTCGTAGATCCCGCGCCGCTTGATCTCCAGGACGGCCTTGATGAACCGCCGCCGCTCGCCGCGCGACATGTCCAGGTGGTTCCTGCGGACGTGTGTCATGGTCCTGTTCCTCAATCTCGCGGGATCACATGGAGTGGTGGGAGGCGTCGCCGAGCGGTACGAGGTTGGCGCCGTGCAGCTCGTCGACGGCCGCGCGGGCGGCGTGCAGCGGCGTCTTGGCGACCTCGTAGTGGCACAGGGCGCTCAGATAGGCGCCCTCGCCGAGCTTCATCAGGTGGAGCGGCCTGCCGTCTATGGAGACGGCGTGGTCCGTGCCGGCCGGGGTGACCCGGATGACGCGGCCCTTGTAGGTCTCGGTGTGGCCGTCGCTCGGAGCGGCGGCGAGGGCGGGAGAGCCGTCGTCGCGGGCGCCGTACACGGCGACCCCGCCGGCCCCGGCGATCCCGGTGGCAACGGTGGCGGCGACGGCGCCCCGCTTGATGACATCGCGGCGGTTGAGCATGGGGGAGTCCTTTCTGTGGTGGGGGTTGGGGGGCGCCCAGGACCGATGCGGTACTGGGCGCCCTACAGGGGCGCGGGACTGTGACATGTGCGGCTCCGCCGCGTGGGCGCGACCGGCCCGCAGCTGCCGGCAGCGTTGGGCGAACCGTTACTTCTCCAGGCAGAACTCATCGATCGGGTAACCCACATGCCGGTCCTCGCTGGGCAGGAACCCCAGAACCTTGTCCCCCGGCTTGAGCTCGGTGCTGTTCAGGACGACACCCCCGGGTCCCAGGACCCGTACGTGCCAGTCGTCCTGGAGGATCAGGTTCACCTGCTGCCCGTTGGGCGCCACCGCGTCGATCGAGATGAGGGGCCGCGACTCGATCTTGACCCGGCCGACCGTGACCAGCCGGGTCTGGCCCTTGATGTCGACGGCGAGGACCTTGCTGCCCGCCTTCAGCTCGCTGAGGTAGTTGGTCCGCTCGTCCTTGGAGAGCGTGTACGAGTGGATCGCGCCCGCGTTGACCCGGAACGGCCGTGTCGGCATGTACGGCAGCGGGTGCGTCTCGCTGACGCACAGGATCATGCCCTTGGAGTGCGAGCCGACCAGGATGCCCTCGTCCTCGCGGAAGTACGTGCAGGTGTCCACGCAGGCGCGCTCGCCCATGCCGATGTGCTCGGTGTGGCGCACCTCCAGCTCGACCAGGTTGAGGTCGGGCACGTCGGCGGTGGCGGCGGCCTTGAGGTGGGCCGCGTCGCCGACGGCCTTGGGCGCCATCATCACGCCGTCCGAGCCGTGCTCCAGGACACCGAAGATGATCTCGGCCTCCTCCACGTCCTTCGCCACCGTGATCATGCTGCCGGTGGCGCGGGCCGCCGCCGCGATCACGATCTCCAGCGGGATCTTGGTGGGGTCGCGGAAGAGCAGCACGCTCCACTTCTCGGTGCGCGCCGATTCGCAGGCGTCCTCCAGGGTCGGCGCGTCGATGATCTCCACGAAGCGCCCGAACTCCACCTCCGGGTGCTTGCACGCGAGTTCGGCCGGCGTGATCCCGTGCCCGGCCGGGTCCACGATGACCACGGACGCGTCCCCGAACTCGGCGGGCAGCGGCTTGCCCTGGGGGAACAGCACCTTGGTGACGGTCGGCGGCAGGTCGGCGAAGTCGGCGGGGTCATCGGCGACGATGCCCTCCAGCCGGTAGTGCAGGGCCTCCTGGAGGATGGCCTCCTTGGCCTCGCCGAGCGAACGGGCGTCGAGCCAGCTGAGCTTCATGGGGCGAACTCCTCTTAAGAGACGGTGGTCAGCGGTACGGCGGATGCGTCGGGAACCGCGTCGGACGCGGGCATCTCGTGCGGGTGCGGTACGGGGTGGACCAGCCGGGCGACCTTGGCGGCCATGGCGCCGGGGTCCGGGGCGAGGAAGACGTTGCGGCCCATCGCCACCCCGCTGGCGCCGCCGCGCAGCGCCTCGTCCACATAGGCGAGCACCCGGTCCTCGTCGGGCTCCCGGGGGCCGCCCACCACGACGAGCGGGACCGGTGAGGCGGAGGTGATGTCGCGCATCTCGGCGACGGTCTCGGCGCAGACGGTCTTGACGATGTCGGCGCCCAGATCGGCGGCGAGCGAGGCCGCGTGGGCGATCAGCGCGGGGTCGCGCGGGTTGGTGATCTTCGGGCCGCGCGGGTACATCATCGCGAGCAGCGGCACGTTCCACCGGTCGCAGGCGTCCGCGACCGCGGCCATGTCGGCGATCTGCTGCCGCTCCCGGGTGGAGCCGAGGTTGACGTGCACGCTGACCGCGTCCGCCCCCAGGCGCAGGCTCTCCTCGACGCTGGCGACCAGGTACTTGTCGTTGGGATCGGGGGCGTGCACGGTGCTGGCGCTCAGGTGCACGATCAGCGAGGTGCGGGCGAAGCGGGCGGAGTCGACGTACCGCAGACTGCCCTTGTGCAGGACCACCGCGTCCACGCCGTTGTCCGCCAGCCGGCCGACCAGGTGGTCGAGACGGTTCCCGCCGGTCAGCGGGCCGTCGGTGACCGAGTGGTCCAGCGGGACGATCAGCAGCCGGTCGCCGCCGTGGCGGTGGATCCGGCGCAGCCGCAACTGCCGTGCGAACGAATGGTGCAACATCATCACAACCTCCTCTGTCGGATCAGGCGGGTACGGGCGCGGTGACGCCCGTACCGGCGTTGAGCGCGGTCAGGCCGAACTCGTCGTGCAGGACCCGGGCGGCCCGTACCGCGTCGTCGTCCGGGACGGTCACCGAGATCCTCATCTGCGAGGTGGACACGGAACTCGGCGCGATGGCCGCCGACTTGAGGCAGCGCAGCATGCGCGCGGTGCTGTCCGGGCGGCTGAGCAGTCCCGTACCGACCAGGGAGAGCTTGGTGATCCCCTCGTCGGACTCCATGGCCCGGCCCGGGGGCCCCGGGCGCCGCGCCAGGTAGTCCCGCAGCGGCTGTACGTCGTCGGTGTGCAGGGTGATGCCGATGTTCACACCCGTGCTCTCGTCCGAGAGCGCGGCCATGTCGACGGTGAGGGACTCGCGGGCCAGGAAGGCGAAGACGTCGGTCGCCGCGTCCGCGTCGCCCGCGTCGAAGCGCAGGGTGACCCGGGCCACGTCCGCGTCGAGGACCACTCCGGTGACGGTCGTCGCTGATTCGAGCATGTCGGCTTTCGTCTCCTCCCTGGCGGCGATCACGGTCCCGGGGCCGGGCCGTGCGGAGTGCTTGACGTGGATGTCGACCTTGCGCAGCGCCGCCAGCTCCACGGCCCGGGCGTGCATGACCCGGGCGCCGGCGAACGACATCTCGGCCATCACGTCGACGTCGACGGCCGGCAGCACCCGGGCGCCGGGCAGCAGCCGGGGGTCGGCGGTGAACACCCCGTCGACATCGGTGTAGATCTCGCAGTGGGCGGCGCCGAGTTCGGCGGCCAGCGCCACCGCGGTGGTGTCCGACCCGCCGCGCCCCAGCGTGATCACATCGCGCCGGGCAGTCAGCCCCTGGAACCCGGCGACCACCGCCACCGCGCCCCGGGCGAGCACCTCGTCGATGGTGTCGGTGTCCACGGTGACGATCACCCCGCGGCCGTGCGCGCCGGTCGCCAGGATGCCGGTCTGGGCGCCCACCAGGGACACCGCCCGCACCCCGGTCCGGTGCAGCGCCATGGCGAGCAGCGCGGCGGACGCGTTCTCGCCGGTCGCGAGCAGCTGGTCGGTCTCGCGGCCCGCCGGGGGCGCCCCGACGGCCTCGGTCAGCCGGAGCAGCCGGTCGGTGGTCTTCCCCCGGGCCGAGACCACGACGACCACCGGACGGCCGGTGCGGTGCGTGGCCGCGACCCGCTGCGCCACCGCGCGGATCTGCTCGATCGTGGCGAGCGAGCTCCCGCCGTACTTGTGCACCACGGGTCCGCGCCGGTCGGGGCGTACGGAACCGCCGGGGTGTGCCGGTTCGCCGGGTTCGCCCAGGCCGCCGGGGTCAGCGGGGCCGGCGTGGCCGGTGCGGTCAGGGCCGGGTCCGGCCGGGCCGTGCGGGGAGGGCGCCATGAGAGGGGTCACCTCCGCCGTTCGAGAGAGCCATGAAGCAGTCCTTTCACGCGGCTTCGGCGAGGCTTTCTCCCGGTTCCCCGTTCCTTTCCGGTCCGGCCCCACCGGCGGTGACGCTGCCAAAGACGCGTATCGGCCAGGTTTCACGCGGATATCGCGGCCGGACGCGCGGCGATACCGGACGCGAAATGCCCCGTGCCGAGAGCACGGGGCATTGGGGAAAACGCTGGTGGGAACGGTGCCCACCCGATTTCGTCAGAGTTTCAACGTCGCCTGGAGGCGGAGATTGGCCTGCTGCAAACTGGTCAGCCGGGTGCGCATCGCCAGGGTGTGGTCGGTCCAGGACGTCTTCACCGCCCGGTGCGTGGGCTGGCGGATGAGGGACGCGACAGGTGCCGTACGGCCCGCCTCCACCGGGGCCGCGCGGCCGGGTGCCCCCAGCGACGGGTCCTCGGCGAGGATGGCCCGCTCCAGGGTGCGCAGCGACTCCCCGGGGTCGATGCCGAGCTCCGCCGAGAGGAGCGTGCGGGTCTCGCGGAACTGCCGCAGCGCGTCGGCCTGCCGCCCCGAGCGGTACAGGGCGAGCATGAGCTGGGCGCACATCTGCTCGCGGTAGGGGTTCTCGGCGACCTGCCGGTACAGCTCCCCGACCACCTTGCGGTGCCGCCCCATCTGGAGCTCCAGGTCGACGCACTCCTCCAGTACGGACAGCTGCTCCTCGCGCAGCATGGTCGCGGCCTGGCGCAGCACCCTGCTCTCCAGGCCCGCCGCCACCGGCCCCTTCCACTGCGCCAGCGCCGAGCGGAACAGGTCGACGGCCTGCTCGGGCTGCCCCTCGCGGGCGGCCGAGCGGCCCAGCGCCGCCAGGTGCGAGAAGCGGGCCAGGTCGAGCGCGGTGTTCGGGACCCGGATGCGGTACCCGGCCGGGTGCGTCTCGATGAGGTCCCCCACGCCCGCCCCGACGAACTGGCGCCGGATGGCGGAGACGCAGATCCGTACCTGCCCCTTCGCGGAGGCGGGCGGGGTGTCCTCCCAGATGGCCTCCAGGAGCCGTTCGATCGGTACGACGTGTTCGGCTTCCAGCAGGAGCGTGGCGAGCAGTGCCTGTTGCCTGAATCCACC
This sequence comes from Streptomyces sp. YS-3, assembly GCF_045257485.1. Taxonomy (NCBI): domain Bacteria; kingdom Bacillati; phylum Actinomycetota; class Actinomycetes; order Kitasatosporales; family Streptomycetaceae; genus Streptomyces; species Streptomyces sp. YS-3. The sequence continues at coordinate 6,009 of NZ_JBJHPC010000425.1, forward strand.
GAGACGGACCTTGCGGCCCGCGCATTCGACTTCCAGTGGACCGAGTATTCGGAAAGTGAATGCCTGGTTAACCGCTGACTGCATTGGCTGAGCCCTCCCCAAGTCGGCGTTCTAGCATCTCTTTTCGGCCTCCGGGGACCGTTTCGGCCGCCGGTGGCAAGCATTCCGGCCCGGCCGATGCGGCGGCCGGGCGGAACGTCTTCGGCAAGGATTTCAGATGGGCCGTCGAGTACGCGTGGAGCGGGTCGTGGCGGGCGCCCCCTACCGGGCCGGGGCGGCGGCGGGGGCGCCCGCCACGACCCGCTCCACGCG
>NZ_JBJHPC010000426.1:0-6318 GCF_045257485.1 Streptomyces sp. YS-3
CTCCTTAACCTGGGCCCCATGACCCCTCATGTCGACCCCGACTCCCGGACCGGCGCGGCCGTGAAGGCCGCTGACCGTGCGCACGTGTTCCACTCCTGGTCCGCCCAGGGACTGATCGACCCGCTCGCCGTCGCCGGCGCGGAGGGTTCGTACTTCTGGGACTACGACGGCAACCGCTACCTCGACTTCTCCAGCGGCCTCGTCTTCACCAACATCGGGTACCAGCACCCGAAGGTCGTCGCCGCGATCCAGGAGCAGGCGGGCAGGCTGGCCACCTTCGCGCCCGCCTTCGCCGTGGAGGCCCGCTCCGAGGCCGCGCGGCTCATCGCCGAGCGCACCCCCGGCGACCTCGACAAGATCTTCTTCACCAACGGCGGCGCCGAGGCCGTGGAGAACGCCATCCGGCTGGCGAGGCTGCACACCGGACGCCACAAGGTGCTGAGCGCGTACCGCTCGTACCACGGCGCCACCGCCCAGGCCATCAACCTCACCGGCGACCCCCGCCGCTGGGCCTCGGACACCGGCTCGGCGGGCGTCGTCCGCTTCTGGGCCCCGTTCCTCTACCGCTCCCCCTTCTACGCCACCACCGAGGCCGAGGAGTGCGCCCGCGCCCTCACCCACCTTGAGGACACCATCGCCTTCGAGGGCCCTGCCGGTATCGCCGCGATCATCCTGGAGACGGTCCCCGGCACCGCCGGCATCATGACCCCGCCGCCGGGCTACCTCGCGGGCGTCCGCGAGATCTGCGACCGGTACGGGATCGTCCTCGTCCTGGACGAGGTCATGTCCGGGTTCGGCCGCACCGGGTCGTGGTTCGCCGCCGACCTGTACGGCGTCACCCCCGACCTGATGACCTTCGCCAAGGGCGTGAACTCCGGATACGTCCCCCTCGGCGGCGTCGCCATCTCCGCCGAGATCGCCGCCACCTTCGACAAGCGGCCGTTCCCCGGCGGACTCACCTACTCCGGGCACCCCCTGGCCTGCGCCGCCGCCGTCGCCACCATCAACGTGATGGAGGAAGAGGGCGTCGTCGGCCACGCCGCCCACATCGGCGCGACCGTCCTGGAGCCCGGTCTGCGCGAGCTGGCGGCCCGCCACCCCGCCGTCGGCGAGGTGCGCGGCACCGGCGTCTTCTGGGCGCTCGAACTCGTGAGGAACCGGGAGACGCGCGAGCCGCTCGTCCCGTACAACGCCGCCGGCGCCGACGCCGCCCCCATGACCGCCTTCGGCGCGGCCTGCAAGAAGAACGGCCTGTGGCCCTTCATCAACATGAACCGCACCCATGTCGTCCCGCCCTGCAACATCACCGAGGGGGAGGCGAAGGAGGGTCTGGCGGTGCTGGACGAGGCCCTGTCGGTGGCGGACGAGTACACCGTCTGAGCCCCCGGGCCTTCGACGGACCCCCGCGCCCTTCCCCCCGGGGGCGCGGGGCAGGCCCCGGGAAAACTCGAAATCCCCCGTTTCCCCACCCCTGGCCTATCGTGTGCGGAACACCGACGAGGGGAGGGGCGCCCGTGCCCGCGAGTGGCGGCGTGACCCGCAGTACGCTGCGGCAGCAGATCGCCGACGCGCTGCGCGACGAGATACTGGCCGGGCGGCTCCAGCCCGGCGAGGAGTTCACCGTCAAGCAGATCGCCGAGCAGTACGGGGTGAGCGCCACCCCCGTGCGCGAGGCGCTCGTCGACCTCACCGCGCAGGGGCTGCTCGACTCCGACCAGCACCGCGGCTTCCGCGTCCACGAGTTCTCCGTCGACGACTACCGGGGCATGGTCGAAGCCCGGTCGGTCGTGGTCAACGGCATCTTCCGGAAGATCACGGAGCTGGGCGCCGGGCACGGCCCCGCGCTCGTCTCCGTGCGGCGCCGCGCCGAGGAGTGCGCCCGCGCCGCCCGCAGCGGGGACCTGAACATCCTCATCGGGTACGACCTGCGGTTCTGGCGGGAGCTCGGCGCCCTCGCCGGGAACCCCTACATATCGGACTTCCTGCACCGGCTGCGGATGCAGTGCTGGGTCTTCGCCGTGCCGTATCTGCGGGGCCGCTCCGACCTCTGCGACTGGCTGTGGAACGGGCACGGCGACCTCGTCGACGCCGTCGTCCAGGGGGACGGGGACGCCGCGTACGCCGTGATCAGCGCGTACAACGACCACTCCCTCACCTGGGCGGAGCGGCTGCAGCGGTGACCGACGGCGGCCTGCTCGACCTCTCGGTCGTCGTCCCCGCGTACAACGAGGAACGGCGCCTGGGCCCCACCCTGGACGCGATCCGGGACCACCTGCGCGACGCCCCGCTCTCCTGGGAGCTGATCGTCGTCGACGACGGCTCCCGGGACGGCACCGCGGACGTGGCACGGGACGCGGCCGGCGCCGACCCCCGGGTGCGGCTCGTCGCCGCCGACCGCAACCACGGCAAGGGCCACGCCCTGCGGCTCGGTGTCGCCGCCTCCCGGGGCGCCCGGGTGCTGCTCACCGACGCCGACCTGGCCACCCCCGTCGCCGAGCTCGACCGGCTCACCAAGGAGCTCGACGGAGCCGAGGCCGCCGCCGCGATCGGCTCCCGCGCCCATCCCGAGGCCGACATAGCCGTCCACCAGAGCCGGATCCGCGAGTGGCTGGGGCGGATGGGCAACCGGCTGATACGCGCCGTCGCGGTCCCCGGCATCCATGACACCCAGTGCGGCTTCAAGCTCTTCGACGGCGACAAGGCGCGCGCGGCCTTCGCGGACGCCCGCCTCGACGGCTGGGGCATCGACGTGGAGATACTCCAGTACTTCCGCCGCCGCGGCTGGGCCGTGGCCGAGGTCCCGGTCCGCTGGTCCCACCAGGAGGGCTCCAAGGTCGGCCCCGCCGACTACGGCCGGGTGCTCCTCGAACTCGTCCGCCTCAAGGCGCGCTCCGCCGGGCGGGCGAACCTCGCCCTGTTCGGGCTCTTCCTGCTCTCCTCGGTCTTGCTCTACAAGGACCTGTGGAGCGACCTCGGCCACGGCTACCTCGCCGACTCCGGGCAGGACCAGAACCAGTGGGAGTGGTTCTTCTCGGTCACCGCCGACAACGTCCGGCATCTGCGCGACCCGCTCTTCACCACCCTCCAGGGCTTCCCGGACGGGGTGAACCTCATGGGCAACACCCCCATGCTGGGCCTGTCCGTACCGCTGGCGCCGGTCACGCTGACGCTCGGCCCGACCGTCACCTGGGCGCTCGTCCTCACCCTGGGCCTGACCGCCACGGCGTACGCCTGGTACCGGCTCTTCGCGCGGTGGGTGACCGACAACCCGTGGGCGGCGGGGCTAGGCGGCGCGCTCGCCGCCTTCGCGCCGCCGATGGTCTCGCACGCCAACGCGCACCCCAACTTCTGCGTCCTGTTCATGATCCCGGTGATCGTCGACCGCGCCCTGCGGCTGTGCTCACCGGCCGCGGACGTGCGCCGCGACGGTGTGCTGCTCGGGCTCTTCGGCGCGTACCAGATCTTCCTCGGCGAGGAGGTGCTGCTGCTCGCCGCGCTCGGCATGCTGCTCTTCGCCCTGTCGTACGCGCCGGCCCGCCGCGAGGTGATCGGGCAGGCCGGACCCGCCCTCGCCAAGGGCCTGGGGGTGGCCGCCCTGGTCTGTCTGGCGTTGGTCGCCTACCCGCTGACCCGGCAGTTCTTCGGCGAGCAGAGCTACCACTCGGTGCTGCACGGCGACGCGGCGGGCAACAGCCCGCTGTCCTTCCTGAAGTTCTCCGGACGGGCGCTGCTCGGCGACGAGGCGACGGCGGACGGGCTGGCGCTCAACCGGACCGAGCAGAACGCCTTCTACGGCTGGCCGCTGATCGCCCTGGCCCTCGCCATCACGGTACGGCTGTGGCGGCACGCCCTGGTGAAGGCGCTCGCGCTCACCGCGGTCGCCGCCGCGCTGCTCTCGCTCGGCCAGAAGATCCGCCTCCCCTACACGGACGTGGTGCTTCCCGGGCCCTGGCGCGCCCTCGCCCACCGGCCGCTCTTCGAGTCGGTCATCGAGGGCCGGGTCGGGATGATCTGCGCCCCGGCGCTCGGCGCGCTGGTCGCGCTCGCGGCCGGACGGCTGGCCACGGCCGGCCGGGTGAACCGGCTGGCGGGCCTCGCGGCGGTGGCGGCGGCGCTGCTGCCGATCGTCCCGACCCCCTTCCCGGTGACCGAGCGGGCGCCGGTGCCGTCGTTCTTCGCCGACGGGCTGTGGCGTACGTTCCTGAAGCCCGGCGAGTCCGTGGTGACCGTGCCGCTGCCGGACCCGGCCGCCGCCGACGCGCTGCACTGGCAGGTCCGCGCGGGCCTCGGCTTCCCGCTGCCCGGCGGTTACTTCAACGGCCCCTGGGGCCCGGACCGGATCGGCATCTACGGCGCCTCCCCGCGCTGGACCTCCAATCTGCTGCGCGATGTGCGCTACGGCGCCGCGATCCCCGACATCGACGAGGGCTGGCGCGCCCGGGCGCGGGCGGACCTGGCGTACTGGAAGGCCGGGCTCGTCGTCCTGCCGCCGCAGGACAACGAGGAGGCGCTGTACACGACGGTGTCGCGGCTGCTCGGCCGGGAGGGCCGCCGGGTGGACGGGGTATGGATCTGGGACGTGGGCCGTTGAGGTCCCGCCGCCATGGGTATGCGTCCCCACGGGTCTTCTGAGGCGTGTGGGACTGCCGAGTCGAAGCCCGGGCGGCGCGTTGACGCGTACTCCGCACGGGAGTTGACGGGCGAGCTTCGCGGAGCGTGCTCGGCGGACTACGCTGTCCCGACCATCGCGACCTCGTAAGGAGCCCCGTGGCCTGTGACTTGTGGCTGGTCCCCCTCGTCGACGTGCTGTGCCACAGCCCCGACAACCCGTTCGCCGAGGAGATCGCCTCGTACGACAAGGCGCTCGGTGAGGCAGGGCTGCCGCCCGTGCCCGTCTTCGCGTACATGCCCGGCCTCTCGGGCGATGTCGCCCCGGTCGCGGGCTTCGACTACGACGCGCTGCACTTCCTGCGCCGCGCCTACCTCCTCCAGCTCTGCCGGCTCGCGGTGACGCCGGTGGACGAGCTCGGCGGCGACTACGAACAGCTCCTGGAGATGTTCGAGACGACGGCCCAGCAGTCCCATCTGGTCTGGCACTACGACCACGCGGGCGCGTATGTGCCGGTGGACTTCCGCACCCCGCTCGCCAACGAGGAGCTGCTGGCCGGGGGCGGCCCGCTCGGCTCCACCCACGGGCTGCTGCGCGAGCTGGAGTTCGTGGCCCCGGCGATCGGCATAGACCCGGTGAACCCGCCGATGGCGCCCGCCCCGCCGGACCGCCCGACCTCCCTGGAGGAGCCGGCCGGGCCGATCCCGTACGACGAGAGCCCCTTCGCCCGGGAGCGGCATGTGTGGCTGGGGCTGCACGCGGCGGCGACGCGGTCGCTGGCGCAGGGCTCCATGATCATCTTCAGCTGACGTCCCGGGGGGTCACGCGGTGGCGGGCCGGGAAGTAGCCGGGGCCGGGAAGTCGCCGCGCCACCACCGGCCTCACCCCTGGCCGTAAACTCCGCGCCACCCTGCGGGAGTAGGACCGGGTCCATGGCACAAACGACGAGCGCCCCGAGCGCCGCTCCGGCCCGCTTCTCCGACGTCAAGGGGTGGTTCTGGCCCGCCGACCAACTGCTCTTCGACTGGTTCCTGGCCCGCCAGGAGCGCCAGGAATTCCGTGGTGACCTGCTGGAACTCGGCGCGTACCTGGGCAAGAGCGCGATCTTCCTCGGGTCGTACCTGCGGGCGGGCGAGACGTTCACGGTCTGCGACCTGTTCGACTCGCCCGCGCCGGACGACCCCAACAGCGAGGAGATGGACCGCTCGTACGCGACCCTGACGCGGCGGGCCTTCGAGGCGAACTACCTCGCCTTCCACGACGAGCTGCCGGTGGTGGTCCAGGCCCCCACGTCGGTGATCACCTCGCGGGTACGCCCCGGCAGCTGCCGCTTCGTCCACGTGGACGCCTCGCACCTGTACGAGCACGTGCACGGGGACATCGAGGCGGCGCGGGAGCTGATCGCGCCGGACGGGATCGTGGCGTTCGACGACTTCCGGGCGGAGCACTGTCCCGGGGTGGCGGCGGCGGTGTGGGGCGCGGTGGCGACGCACGGGCTGCGGCCGGTCTGCATCACGGGCACGAAGTTCTACGGCACGTGGTCGGATCCGGAGCCGGTGCGGTCCGAGCTGCTGGCGTGGCTGGGGTCCCGTCCCGACATGTGGCACGGGGTGGAGGAGGTGGCGGGGGCGCCGCTGATCCGGATCTCCGGCAAGAAGGCGGTGGCGCCGGAGCATCCCCGTTCCCGGCACGCGGGCGTGACCCCGCCC